>NZ_JBICKP010000048.1:0-770 GCF_043104335.1 Pseudomonas sp. WSY_20 | reverse complement strand
ATGGTTTGAGCCCCGTTACATCTTCCGCGCAGGCCGACTCGACTAGTGAGCTATTACGCTTTCTTTAAAGGGTGGCTGCTTCTAAGCCAACCTCCTAGCTGTCTAAGCCTTCCCACATCGTTTCCCACTTAACCATGACTTTGGGACCTTAGCTGACGGTCTGGGTTGTTTCCCTTTTCACGACGGACGTTAGCACCCGCCGTGTGTCTCCCATGCTCGGCACTTGTAGGTATTCGGAGTTTGCATCGGTTTGGTAAGTCGGGATGACCCCCTAGCCGAAACAGTGCTCTACCCCCTACAGTGATACATGAGGCGCTACCTAAATAGCTTTCGAGGAGAACCAGCTATCTCCGAGCTTGATTAGCCTTTCACTCCGATCCACAGGTCATCCGCTAACTTTTCAACGGTAGTCGGTTCGGTCCTCCAGTCAGTGTTACCTAACCTTCAACCTGCCCATGGATAGATCGCCCGGTTTCGGGTCTATACCCAGCGACTAAACGCCCTATTAAGACTCGCTTTCGCTACGCCTCCCCTATTCGGTTAAGCTCGCCACTGAATATAAGTCGCTGACCCATTATACAAAAGGTACGCAGTCACCTAACAAAGTAGGCTCCCACTGCTTGTACGCATACGGTTTCAGGTTCTATTTCACTCCCCTCTCCGGGGTTCTTTTCGCCTTTCCCTCACGGTACTGGTTCACTATCGGTCAGTCAGTAGTATTTAGCCTTGGAGGATGGTCCCCCCATATTCAGACAAAGTTTCTCGTGCTC
>NZ_JBICKP010000047.1:0-23899 GCF_043104335.1 Pseudomonas sp. WSY_20 | reverse complement strand
TTGAACTCGGCGCTGTAATGGCGGCCTGTTTTCTCCAGACTGGCCTGACCGTGCGTACGGTAGGCCGCGACCCAGCGACGAAGGAGCGTCGGATCCATTTGGAACTGTGCGGCAACATGGCGAAAGCCATACCCGCGATCAAGAAAGGCCTGAATGGCTGACAGCTTGAACTGCTTTGAATACCTGCGCATAAAAACCCCAAAAGTGGACGGATGTCCAACATTTGGGGCGCAGTTCAATCCTGTGGGAGCGGCCTTGTGCCGCGATAGGCCGCACAGCGGCCTCAGCTTTTGTTGCGGTCCCCAGCCATTGGCTGAATGCCAGCACTCCGGCGCGCCATCAGCCTTTTCACTTCACTACCATCCCTACCCCACGACCACGTGGGTCGGACGCGGTCTCAAGCGTCTGTCCATTGACCCGAATGGCCTGGATGTCGCCCATCTCCCAGCCTTGGTCCTCCAACACATAACCCATCTTGTTCAGATCAGCGGCCACCTGCCCGGTCAGCGGCGCATAGCTGTCGAAATAGATCGTGTCCTTGGGCAGCAACTGGTGGTGCACCCGCTGCGCAGCCACTGCCTTGTCCAGCGGCATGCCGTAGTCGTACAGGTTGTTCATCACCTGGAAAATCGAGGTGAAAATACGCGACCCACCCGGCGTGCCGATCACCAGCTCCACCTTGCCGTCACGGGTCATGAGGCTGGGGCTCATTGAAGACAGCATGCGCTTGCCCGGCTCGATGGCATTGGCATCGCCACCGATTACGCCGAACGCATTGGCAGCACCTGGCTTGGCGCTGAAGTCGTCCATCTCGTCATTGAGCAGGAACCCGGCCCCCTTGACCACCACGCCACTGCCGTAATCGAGGTTGAGCGTGTAGGTGTTGCTGACTGCATTGCCGGCCTTGTCGACGATGGAGAAATGCGTGGTCTGGTGCGGCTCCAGCCCTGGCTTGACCTGATCGGTGGCGGAAATGGCCTTGGGATTGACCTGCGCTGCGCGCTTGGCCAGGTAATCCTTGGCCACCAACTGGTCCACGGGCACTTTTGTAAAAGCCGGGTCGCCAAGGTAGTCGGCCCGATCGGCGAAGACGCGCTTTTCAATCTCGGCCAACAGGTGGATGTACTGCGCAGAGTTGTGCGCCACACCCTTGAAATCGGCGGCACGGTCCTCCTTGATGCCCAGCAGCTGGGCCAGGGCAACGCCACCGGAACTGGGCGGAGGCGCGGTGTACACCACATTGCCGCGCCAGCTGACGGCCATTGGCTCGCGCCACACGGCCTTGTAGTCCTTCAGGTCCTGCTTGGTGATCAGCCCATTGTCGGCCTGCATCTGCGCCACCAGCAGGTCGGCGGTCTTACCCTGGTAGAACTCGCTCACGCCCTTGTCGGCGATGCGCTCGAGGGTCTGGGCCATCTCGGGTTGTTTGAACAGCTCACCGACCTTCATGCTGCCGAAGTAGTCGTTGAAGTTGGTGGCGGTCTTGAACATGCCCTGGGCATCGTTGCGGTACTGATACTGCTTGTCCGCGACCTTGAAGCCGTTTTTGGCGTAGCCGATGGCCGGTGTCAGCAGCTCGCTCCATGGCAGCTTGCCGAACTTGCGATGGGCCTCCCACAAGCCCATCACCGTGCCTGGTACGCCCGCAGCACGGGCCCCCACCAGGCTCAGGTTCTCGATCACTTCGCCCTTGTCATCCAGGTACATGTTGCGCGTGGCCGCCTTGGGCGCCACTTCACGGTAGTCGAGGAAATAGGGCTTGCCGTCCACGAACAACGTCATGAAACCACCACCGCCAATGTTGCCGGCCTCGGGGTAAGTGACTGCCAGCGTGAATGCGGTGGCTACCGCGGCATCGACCGCGTTGCCGCCTTTTTTCAGGATATCGGCGGCTACCTGGGCGCCGTACTGATCAGGCGCGGCGACAGCCCCGCCCTCCAGGGCAACGGCGTACACCGATGAGCTGCCCAACAGCGCGGCTGCCAGAGCCAGGTACTGGGAAGGGACGCTACGCATGACACATTCCTTGGGGGTTGTTCTTGTGGGACCGTCAGTAAGACCCAAGCGTCAGGCCTGTGCAATCTCACCGTCGAGAACGCGCCGCCCCTAGGCAGCAGATGTCGCGTTCAGGCAACTGAACAGGCGTAGATCGCCAACTTGCGCTGGATGAAATCCAGGAAGCATTGAATGCGCAGGGCCAGTTGGGTATTGCGGTAGTACACCGCATGGATGGGCTGACGGTGGCCGTTACTGGCCTGGGGCAGCACGACCTGAAGACGGCCGCTGCGAATGTCTTCGTGGGTCATGAAGTGCGACAGGCTGACGATGCCCTCCCCGGCCAGCGCCAGCTGGCGCAGCGTCTCGCCGCTGGACGCGACCAGCGTGGGCCGAATGGTCCAGTGCTCGCCCTGAGCATGGCGCAGAGGCCATTGGTTCAACGTCTCGGGTTGGCTGAAGCCAAGCAGGCAGTGATCGGCCAGATCCTCGACCCGCTGCGGTGTGCCGTGACGCCTCAGATAAGCCGGGCTGGCGAGTACCTGCACCGGGCTGCAACCCAGGTTGCGCGCGTGCAGGCTGGAATCGGCCAGCTCGCCGATGCGAATGGCCACGTCGGTACTGTGCTCTAGCAGGTCGATGATCAGGTCGTCGGTGTTGAGCGCCAACTCGATGCCGGGGTACTGCTGCCGGAACTCGCCTATCCAGGGCACGATGGCGTGAAGCATGAATGGCGTGGCCGCGTTGACCCGCAGGCGACCGGTGGGCGTCTGCCGGTTCATCGCCAGGCGCTCTTCCAGCTCGTCCATCTGCCGCAGCACCTGCCTTGCCTGTTCGAGAAAGAACCGTCCTTCCTCGGTCAGGTCCATGCGCCGGGTGGTCCGGTTGACCAGCGTGGTGCCCAGCTTGGCCTCCAGGCGCGCCAGGGTTCGGCTGACTGCCGAGGGCGTCTGGCCCATCTGCGCGGCCGCTGCTGAGATCGACCCACCGTCGATGACGGCGACGAACACCTGGAGTTCTTCGGATCGGGTTTTCACATCAAGGCCTGTGGATAGAGTCGCCAGGGTCTAGATAGCCGCTTGCGCGAGGGAAGTCCAGCGATGCCCACAAGGCAGAGGCCTACTGAGCCTTGCCAAACACGCGGTCCAGGTGCGCTTGATAGGCTGCCAACGCGGCCGGGACATCCGGGCGCTTCATGACGTCGGTGGCCAGGAAGGTCGGCAAGCCGCTCATGCCCAGGAACTGCTGCGCCTTGTGGAAAGGGAAGTACACCGCATCCACACCTTTGCCCTCGAAGAAGTCGTCAGCCTCGTCGAACGCTTGCTGCGGAGCATTCCACGTGAGCGACAGCATGTACTGCTTGCCTTGAATGAGCCCGCCACTGCCGTATTTTTGCGTGTGATCCGAGCGAGTACGACCATCACTGGCATACAAGCTGCCATGCCCGGCAGTGAAGACCTCATCGAGGTACTTCTTGACGGTCCAGGGGGCGCCCATCCACCAGCCTGGCATCTGGTAGATCACCACGTCAGCCCAGAGGAATTTCTCCACCTCCTCCTGCACGTCATAGCCCCCGTCGATAAAGGTCTGACGTACGTCGAAACCTGCACGGTCAAGGTGCGCCAGTGCGGCCTCGTGCAGGGTGGTATTGAGCTGCCCGGCGGAATGGGCAAACTGTTTGCCGCCGTTGAGTAGCAGGATGTTTTTCATAGGGGCCTCCCGGACCTGGACACTGATTGCAGGCAAGCAGGTTAAAGTCAGGCCCGGTTGGGAAACAGCCAATAAAAGGCAAAATACATTTGCCTCAAGATCACGAATCGACAGGGATTATTGCTTTAATCTCTAGCACTCCCGAAGCAGGAGAACGTCATGAACGAGCAGTACGCCTTCATCCTTAAAGCCAAGACACGCCCGGAAATGGCAGAAGCCTTCGAGCAACTGTTCCGGCCCTATGTCGAGCCCAGCCGCCGCGAACCCGGCTGTATCGAATACCACATGCTGCGCGATCAGCAGGACCCGAGCCTGTTCGTGTTCTTCGAAGTCTGGGCGAACAAGGCGGCACTGGATGTGCACTCGGCCCTGCCGCACATGGCCGCTTTTTTCGACCGGCGCATGGATTACCTGGAGCGCGACTTCGAAATCCAACGGGTCGACATGCTCAGCGGCTCATCCGCTAACCGTTGATCAGCAAATGCACGCCCAGCAGCATCAGGCCCACGAAGAAACAGCGGCGAAACATCTGTGCGCTGACGCGTCGACGCAGCCACTGGCCCGCCTGCATGCCAAGCAGGGCGGGCACCACCACCAGTAAAGAGGCACCCAGCGCCGGACCGCCGAGTACGCCCTGCCCGGCAAGGCCGAAGGCCAGCGCCAGGGTGGACACCGTAAATGCCAGCCCAAGGGCCTGAATCATCTCATCACGGTTAAGACCAAGGCTTTGCAGGTAAGGCACTGCCGGCATCACGAACACGCCCGTGGCCGCACTGATCACTCCGGTAGCCAGGCCGCAGACAGGACCTAGCCACCCTTCCCGTTTCCGCGCAACGCGCAAGGCCGGCCCAGCCAGCCCGTAAACGGCATAGAGCATCAGTGCACCCCCCAGTGCGTGCGCGGCCCAGGCGCCACTGCTGATGCCCAGCCACACACTGCCCAGCAAGGTGCCGATGAAGATCATGGCCAGCATCGGGCCCAGCCTGCGCAGCAACGCCTGCAAATGCCCCCCAGCCGCCAGTTGCCAGAGGTTGGTCACCGTGGAGGGGACAATCAGCAACGCAGCAGCCTGCGCAGGTGGCATAGCCAGGCCCAGCAGCCCCATGGCAACGGTTGGCAGGCCGAGCCCGATCACGCCTTTGACGGCACCTGCCAGAAGAAAGGTGGCAAATACCAGCGCAGTCAACAGTGGGCCAAGGTCTTGGTAAAACGCTGTGAAGGTCATCATGTGCCCATCATGGCGAATGCATGACGTGCTGAACATCTGTCATATTCGTGGTCAGCCTATTGCCCAGACAGAGCCTCATGCATTTTGACCTCGTTGACCTGACGCTTTTCCGGCACACCGTTGAGTGCGGCAATATCACCGCCGGCGCTGGGCGCAGCCACCTTTCGCTACCGGCAGCCAGCGCCCGGATTCGTGCCATGGAAGCGTCCCTGGGCGTTGCACTCTTGCTGCGCAATCGCCGGGGTGTCTGCCCCACGCCTGCGGGGCAGGCCTTGCTGCAACATGCCCGGCTCATCGCGCAACAGGTCGAGCGCTTGCAATTCGACCTGGGTCAGTACGCGCAAGGGCATCAGGGCCAGGTGCGCTTGCTGTGTAACACCGCGGCCCTGACCCAATACCTGCCCGAACTGCTGGCGGCCTATCTGGCCGAGAACCCTGGGATGAGCGTGGATGTGCAGGAGCACCCGAGCTTGCGCATCGTGCAGGCCATCACCCAGGGCATGGCCGACCTGGGTATCATCTCCAGCGCAGCCCCTAGCGAGCATCTACAGACACGACCCTTTCGTGACGACCCGTTGGTACTGGTGACGCCGAATGATCACCCGCTCGCCAACCTTCCCACGCCGCGCTTCGTCGACAGCCTGGCCCATGGTCATGTCGGTCTCGGGCCGGCCAGTGCCCTGGCCCTTTACCTGGAAGAGCAGGCGCTGCGTGCAGGCCAGCGCATGCGCGTCAGGGTCCGCGCCGAGGGCTTGGAGGGTGTGTTGCGCATGGTCGCAGGCGGTGCCGGCGTCGGCGTCGTACCCCTGGCGGCGGTGCAGCGCTGGCAAGGGGTGTTGCCGCTGCGGGCCATGGCACTGCAGGAACCCTGGGCTAACCGGAGGTTGCTGTTGTGCGCGCGGGACTTCGCGGCCCTGCCAGGCTATGCAGCGGCATTGGTGGGGGTATTCACCGAGCGGACCTGAAACTTCTTGCAGCGCAGTCATGGTACCTGCGGCTTTACCGGCCACCAGGACTGCACCAGAATGCGCGACAACGCCCCACCAAAAAGGACTTGCCAGTGGCATCGATCTACCAGCTCAAACCCCGTTTCCAGGCCCTGCTGCGGCCTCTGGTGCAGCGCCTGTATGACCGGGGCATCACGGCCAACCAAGTCACGCTCGCCGCTGCCGTAATCTCCGTTGCGCTAGGGTTGTTGCTAGCGGCCCTGCCTCACCTCCACGGTTTGTTCATCCTGGTGCCAATATGGATGCTGCTGCGCATGGCACTCAATGCCATCGACGGCATGCTGGCGCGCGAATTTGGCCAGCAATCCACCCTTGGCGCCTATCTGAACGAGCTGTGCGACGTGATCGCCGATGCCGCCTTGTACCTGCCGTTCGCGCTCTTGGTGGGCGTGTGGCCGGCGCTGGTGGTGCTGGTGGTGCTGCTGGCGACGGTCAGCGAATACGCGGGCGTAATGGGCCCCTTGGCAGGTGCATCGCGCCGTTACGACGGGCCCATGGGCAAGAGCGACCGCGCCTTCGCCTTCGGCGTACTGGGTACCGGTGTCGCCCTGGGTTTGCTTGACGGCACCTGGGTCAATGGATTGCTGCTTGTGATCCTGGCGCTCTGCCTCTATACCCTCTACAACCGGGTGCGTCGCGGGCTGGCTGAAACCCGCTGAGTCTTCGCCCGTCGCATAAGGATATCGACCATGCGCCAAGCGCAAAGCCTGCATTTTTCCACCCATGACGGTGTCGAGCTGCACTACCGTCACTGGCCTGCCACGCGCAACGAACACCAGCCGCGTCGGGCGGTGGTGATGTTCCACCGCGGCCATGAACACGGCGGGCGAATGGCCCACCTGGCCGATGAGCTGGCCATGCCGGGCTATGACTTTTTTGCCTGGGATGCCCGCGGCCACGGCCTGTCGCCCGGCGCACGCGGGGACAGCCCAGGCTTTGCGACCAGCGTGCGCGATGTGCAGACGTTCATCGAGCACATTCAGGCCCGCCACGGGCTGGCCGAACAGGACCTGGTGGTGCTGGCGCAGAGTGTCGGCGCGGTGCTGGTGGCCACCTGGGCGCATGATTACGCACCCAAGGTACGTTGCCTGGTGCTGGCGTCTCCGGCGTTCAAGGTCAAGCTGTACGTACCTTTTGCCCGCCCTGGCCTGAAGCTGCTCAAGGCCGTGCGCGGCAATTTCTTCGTCAACAGCTACGTCAAGCCACAACTGCTGACCCATGATCCGGAACGGGTCATGTCGTACAAGGCAGACCCGCTGATCAGCCGGCCCATTTCGGTGACCATGCTGCTAGGCCTGTATGAAGCCGCCGAGCGAGTGGTGGCCGACGCCCAGGCGATTCAGCTACCCACGCAACTGCTGGTCTCCGGTGCAGACCTGGTGGTCGAGCGCGCACCTCAGCAGCGCTTCTTCGACCGGCTGGGCAGTGCGCGCAAGGAGATGCACGTGCTGCCAGGGTTCTTCCACGACACCTTGGGCGAGCGCGAGCGGACACACCCCTTGCGCCGTATTGAGCGATTCGTCGAGCACTGCTTCGCCTGCCCGGTCGAACGGCTTTCGCTGCTCGATGCGGACAAGATCGGCGCCAGTTGCGCCGAGGCCGAGAGCCTGGCCGCGCCCTTGCCCCGCCACTCGCTGCGCGGGCTTTACTGGCGCGCCACCCGTGCAGGGCTGCGCTTGGGCAGCAAGGTAGCGGACGGCGTGCGGCTTGGCTTCGACACGGGTTTCGATTCGGGCAGCACACTGGATTATGTGTACCGCAACCAGCCCGCGGGTAAAGGCGGGCTGGGCCGCCTGGTCGACCAGAACTACCTCAATGCCATCGGTTGGCGTGGCATTCGCCAGCGCAAGGTGCATGTCGAAGCGCTGCTGCGCCTGGCCATGGATCGCCTGCGCGATGCCGGCCGCCCGGTGCACATCGTGGATATCGCAGCCGGCCATGGCCGCTACATTCTCGAAGCCCTGCAACAGGTCGATCAGCGCCCTGAGTCAATCCTGCTGCGCGACTACAGCCCGCTCAACGTGCAACAAGGCGCCGCACTGATCCAGGAAAAGGGCCTGGGTGACATTGCCCGTTTCGTTCAGGGCGATGCCTTCGACCGCCATAGCCTGGCGACGCTGGAACAGCCTCCGACGCTGGCAGTGGTGTCAGGCCTGTACGAACTGTTCGCCAGCAACACCTTGGTGAGCCATTCACTGGCTGGCCTGGCCCAGGCGATGGAGGATGGCGGTTACCTGGTCTACACCGGTCAACCGTGGCATCCGCAACTGGAGATGATTGCGCGCGCCTTGACCAGCCACCGGGGTGGCCAGGCTTGGGTGATGCGTCGCCGCAGCCAGGCAGAAATGGACCAGCTGGTTGAAGCAGCGGGCTTTCGCAAGGTGACCCAACGCATCGACGAGTGGGGGATTTTCAGTGTCAGCCTCGCTCAACGGGTGCGCTGAGTGGACCTTGTGTTGGTCGCCAGCCTGCTGCGCCGGGGTCGGCAACTGGCAGGGCTCTCGGACGGCATGACCCTGCTGGCGCTCGGGTTCGGCCTGGTGCCGTTGCTCGGCGCGGCGCTGTCGCCCTGGTCGGTTGTGCCGTGCCTGCTGCTCGTTGGCCTGGGCATGCTGCACAAGTACTGGGCCATTCGCGTTGCGCTCGATGCCGAGCTGTTCGCGCACCTGGCCCAAAGCCAGGACCTGGCGGCAGACATGCAGGCGCTGGACCGCGCGTTGTTCGACCATGGGCTCAAGCCGCAGCCGACCGATGCGCGTACCTGGCCGCTGCGCAGCCGGGCTGCGCTCGGCCTGCTGCGTCGCCAGGCCCTGTGCCTGGGCCTGCAACTCACGGTGGCCTTGGCTACCGTGCTGATACTGTCTATCAAAGGATGATGAACGCTCCATGCTCGCCAACTTCACCGCCTACCTGATCACTTCGGCCGCACGCCTGATTACCGGGGCGCGAGCCCTCTGGCTGGGGTGCACGCCCCTTCCGGTGCAGCGGCTGTACTTTGCCAACCACAGCAGCCACGGCGATTTCGTCCTGCTGTGGGCATCGCTGCCCCAGACGCTGCGGCGTCGCACTCGGCCGGTAGCTGGCGCCGACTACTGGGCCAAGCCGGGTATTCGCGATTTTCTCATCCGCAAGGTGTTCAATGGCGTGCTGATCCAGCGACAACGCGACGAAGGCCAGGGTCACCCCTTGCAACCGGTGCTCGATGCCGTGGCCCAGGGCGATTCGCTGATCTTCTTTCCCGAAGGCACACGCAACCTCAGCGATGAGCCCTTGTTGCCGTTGCGAAGTGGCCTGTACCACCTGGCGGCGGCCCACCCACAGGTCGAGCTGGTGCCGGTGTGGATCGCCAACCTCAATCGGGTGATGCCCAAGGGACGCGCCTTGCCGTTACCGTTGCTGTGCACCCTGAGTTTCGGCGAACCCTTGCACCTGCAGGCCGACGAAAGCAAGCAAGCCTTTCTGGAGCGGGCTGGCCAGGCCCTGCTCGATCTAGCCCCCAAGGACGTTTGACATGCACGACAATACCTTCGCGCTGTTCGCCGGCATCGGCGCCCTGCTGCTGCTCGCCAGTGTGATCGGCCGTGTCCTGAAATGGCGCGCAGGCCCCGGGCCCCATGCGGTGATCGACAACCTCAACGCCCGCGTCAATGCCTGGTGGGTCATGGTGCTGGTGATCGGCATCGCCTTCGTCTTCGGCAAATACGGCGTGATCGTGTTGTTCTACGGCGTGTCGTTCTACGCCTTGCGAGAATTCATGACCCTCACCCCCACCCGGCGCAGTGACTACCCCGCCCTGGCAGCGGCGTTCTATATTGCGCTGCCCGTCCAGTACGTGCTGATCGCCATGGACTGGTATGGCCTGTTCAGCATCTTCATTCCGGTCTACCTGTTCCTGTTGCTGCCGATCCTGGCAAGCCTGGGGGGCGACACCACGCGCTTTCTGGAGCGGGCTTCCAAGGTGCAGTGGGGCTTGATGATCGCGGTGTACTGCGTGTCGGCGGTACCGGCGCTGATGACTCTGGAGATTCCCGGTTTTGAAGGGCGCAACCTGCTGCTTATCGCCTGGCTGATCGTGGTGGTGCAGCTCAGTGATGTGCTGCAGTACGTGTGCGGCAAGCTGTTCGGCAAGCGCAAGGTGGCGCCAAACCTCTCGCCCTCCAAAACCCTCGAGGGCCTGGTGGGCGGCGTGGCACTGGCCACGCTGATCGGCGCGCTGCTGTGCTGGATCACGCCGTTCAGCTTCTGGCAGGCTGCCCTGATGGCCCTGGCGGTCAATGCCATGGGCTTCTTTGGTGGGCTGGTGATGTCGGCGATCAAGCGCGACCGTGGCGTGAAGGACTGGGGGCATATGATCGAAGGCCATGGCGGCATGCTCGACCGCATCGACTCGGTCTGCTTCGCTGCACCGGTTTTTTTCCACTTCGTGCGTTACTGGTGGGCTTGAAGCGGCGCCAACGCCTGGTAGCGAACTAGCCTGTAGCCTGAGCTGAATCTGCATGAACAGCGCGGCCAGGCACCTGGACGTCGACTTCAGGCAACTGCACGGGCGCTTCAACACCTATGGTGACGGGTCATTCAACCAGTCACAGGAGTTGTGCCATGTCCGATTTCATCACCGTGCTGCGTGAAACCTGCCCCACCCCGGTCGTGGACGCTACCAAGTGGAAACGTATCGGCGGCGACCCGCACACCGTGAACCTGAACGCCTACCTGTCAGCCGACGGCAGCAAGATCATGGGCACCTGGATCTGCACCCCAGGCAAGTTCGAAGTCAACTATGACAAGTGGGAATACTGCCACTTCCTCGATGGCTACTGCATCGTCACCCCGGAAGGCGAGGAACCGAAGCACCTCAAGGCAGGTGACGTGTTCGTGATCGAGCCAGGAATGAAGGGCACGTGGGAGGTGGTCGAGACGGTGCGCAAGTACTTCGTCTTCGCCTGATTCGCAGGCGCAGGGGGCGCGATGAGCCGCCCCCTGCACGTTCATGACGTGCCCCTTTGCTCACTGTGGCTTGCGATAGGCCTCAATGATGGCTGAAAAGTCCTTGCCACCCTCCCCACGCAGGCTCATGGCCTGATACAGCTGTTGCGCAACGGCGCCAAGGATCACAGGCTGGCGGGCCTGACGCGCAGCTTCAGTGGCCAGCCCCAGGTCCTTGAGCATCAATTCGGCGCCGAAGCCGCCGGTGTAGCCACGCGAAGACGGCGCCGTGTCGATCACGCCAGGCCAGGGATTATAGGTGTCGGAGCTCCAGCAGCGTCCGGTGGAGCTGTTGATGATCCCTGCCAGCACCTGGGTGTCGATACCCAAGGCATTGCCCAGTGCCATGGCCTCGGACACACCGATCATCGAAATGCCCAGCAGCAGGTTGTTGCAGATCTTGGCGATCTGCCCCGTCCCCACTTCGCCGCAGTGCACGATGTTGCGGCCCATTTGCTCGAGCACCGGCTTGAGCGCTGAGAACAGTGCGTCGCTGGCCCCGACCATGAACGTCAGCGTACCGGCCGCCGCCCCACCCGTGCCCCCTGAGACCGGTGCATCCCCCATGTCCACGCCCTTGGCGGCCGCCGCCTTGGACACCTCGCGGGCGGTTTGCGGGTCGATGGTGCTGCAATCGACGGTAGGCGTGCCAGCTCGGATCCCGGCCAATACCCCATCGTCATCGAGGTAGACGCTGCGCACGTGCGCGGCGGCCGGCAACATGGTGATGACCAGGTCGCTTTCGGCCACCGCCTCGCGTGGTGAGGCGCTGACCTGCCCACCCAGGGCGCCGAGTTCTGCCAGTACCTCCTTGTTCAGGTCGAACAGGGCAAGGTGGTGACCGGCCTTGATCAGGTTGCGGGCCATGGGGGCGCCCATGTTGCCCAAGCCAATGAATGCGATACGCATGTCGTGCTCCTTAGCGCAGGCTGATGGTGGTGTTCACGCCGTCGTTGATACTGTCGTCATCGAACCAGCGGGCGGTAACCGTCTTGGTCTGGGTGTAGAACTGCACCACCTGCTTGCCGTACGGCCCCAGGTCTCCCAGCTTGGAGCCGCGCGAGCCGGTGAAGCTGAAGAACGGTACGGGTACCGGGATCGGGATGTTGATGCCCACCTGCCCGACGTCGATCTCGCTCTGGAACTTGCGCGCCGCCGCGCCGCTCTGGGTGAACAGACCGGTCCCGTTGCCGAACGGGTTGGCATTGACCAGTGCGATGGCCTCGTCGAGGGTATCGACCTCGAGCGTGACCAGCACCGGCCCGAAGATTTCCTGGGTATAGACCTGCATGTCGGTGGTCACCCCGGAGAACAAGGTGGGGCCGACGAAGTTGCCTTGCTCATAGCCCGGCACCTTGACGTCGCGGCCATCGAGCTCCAACGTGGCGCCTTCTCGGATGCCGCTCTCGATCAGGCTCAGTACACGCTCCTTGGCCCGCTTGGACACCACCGGCCCCACATCGGTACCCGGCTCGCAGCCAGCGTTGACGCTGAGCTTGCTCGCCGCCTGCTTGATGTCCGGCAGCCATTCGCGGGCCTTGCCCACCAGCACCGCGACCGAGGTGGCCATGCAGCGCTGGCCTGCGGCACCAAAGGCCGCCCCTACAAGGGCATTCACGGTCTGCGTACGGTTGGCGTCCGGCAGCACCACGGCATGGTTCTTGGCGCCCATCATCGACTGCACGCGCTTGCCATGCTGGCTGGCCAGGTTGTAGACATGGGTACCCACTTCGGTCGAGCCGACGAAGGAAATCGCCTTGATGTCCTGGTGCGTGCACAGGGCATCGACCACGGCCTTGCCCCCATGGACGACGTTGAGCACACCGGCCGGCACCCCGGCCTCCACGGCCAGCTCGACCAGCAACAGCGTGGACAACGGGTCCTGCTCGGAGGGCTTGAGCACGAACGTATTGCCACAGACGATGGCCATGGGGAACATCCACAGCGGGATCATCGCGGGGAAGTTGAACGGTGTGATGCCGGCGCACACCCCGATCGGCTGGCGCAAGGTGTAGGTATCGACACCGCCTGCCACGTTTTCGGCGAATTCGCCCATTTGCAGGGTGCCGATGGAAGCCGCGTGCTCAACCACTTCCAGGCCACGGAAGATATCGCCCTCGGCGTCGGCCAGTGTCTTGCCCTGTTCGGCGCTCAGCACCTGGGCGATGCGCTTGCTGTGCTCACGAATCAGCGCCTGGAGCTTGAGCATGATGCGCATGCGCGCGCCAATCGGCGTATGGCGCCAGGTCAAGAAGGCGCGCTGTGCCGCTGCCACGGCGGCATCCACCTCCTCGGTGGTGGCGAACGGAACACGCGCCAGCACGGCCTGGGTGGCCGGGTTGACGATATCGCGCCACTCGCTCGTTCGGGACTCCACCCATTGGCCATCGATCAGCAGCTTGGCCTGCTCGACCTTGGTCTGGTCAGGGGACTGGGGTGCGTTCATCTGCGTTCTCCTTGGAATTATTGTCAGGACGAGATCGCCAGCGCCGTCGCTAACGCGGGGTGGCGTGAGAGGGCATGTTTCGAGTATAGATGTGCAAACATCCTACAAGAACGCATAAAAATTCCGGATCATCATGCAAAAAGACCTCACATCCCTGAGCGCGCTCAACTGGGACGACTTGAAGTTCTTTCTTGAAGTAGCCCGCACCCGCAAGGCCAGCAGCGCGGCCAAACGCCTGAGCGTGGACTACACCACCGTCTCGCGGCGCATCACGTCGCTGGAGGGGGCGCTTGGCACCTTGTTGTTCGAAAAATCGCGCACCAGCGGTTTTGTGCTGACGGCAGAAGGCCAACGCCTGCTCGGTTATGCCGAGGCCATCGAGAGTACGCTGCACATGGCGTGCGAGCAGGTATCAGGCTCCGGGGTGGCGCTGTCGGGGCATGCGCGCATGGGCTGCACCGAAGGCTTCGGCAGCTTCTTCATCACCCCGCAGCTGAGCCACTTCGTCGATGCATACCCGGCGATTTCAGTGGATATCCTGCCGCTGCCGCACTTCATCAGCCTGTCCAAGCGCGAGGCAGACATCGTCATCGCCCTGGAACGCCCGGAACACGGGCCCTATGTATGCTGCAAGCTGTGCGACTACCGGCTGCGCCTGTACGCCACCCAGGCCTACCTGGACAGCCACGCGCCGATCCAGGCCGTTGCCGACCTGGCCGGGCATCCCTTCATCAGCTATGTCGACGACCTGGCTTTCAGCTCCGAGCTGCTGTACCTGGCCAACCTGATCCCTGGGGCCACGGCCCACCTGCGCAGTACCAGCGTGATTGCCCAGTACACCGCGGCGCTTCAAGGTCGGGGGCTGGCCATTCTGCCGTGTTTTCTGGCCGCGCAGGACCCGCGGCTGGTCACGGTGCTGCCCGATCAGGTGGAGGTGACGCGGCAATTCTGGATGTATTGCCGCGAAGACCTGCGCAAACTCAAGCGCATCACCTTGTTGTGGGACTACATCCGCGAGGTGACCGAAGCCAATGCCCCACTGATGATGGGGCAGGATACGGTGATGCGTTTTGCCGAGGCCTGCACCCAGCCCTGACGGCGCTCGCCCTCACACCTGCTCGAGCATCAACCCCGAGATACGTCGAACCTTGCGCTCCACGGCTTCCTCGAAGATGCCCTGGCGAGGTTCCACCAGGCTGAAGCAGTGCTTGGCACGGGTGATGCCGGTGTAGATCAGCTCCTTGGTCAGCACCGGATTGAGTGCGTCGGGCAGGACCAGTGCGGTATGGCCGAATTCCGAGCCCTGGGATTTGTGCACGGTCATGGCGAACACGGTTTCCACCTCGTTCAAGCGGCTGGGCAGTACAAAGCGTACGCCACCCTTGCCATCGTTGCGGGGAAAGGCCACGCGCAGCAATGGCTTGCCCTGTTCGTCCGGCAGGCACAGGGCGATGCCGATGTCGCCGTTCATCAAACCCAGCCCATAGTCGTTGCGCGTGACCAACACCGGGCGGCCCTCGTACCAAGGCTGCTGGCTGTCGATCAGGCGGGCGTTGTGCAGCACCCGCGCCACGCGCTCGTTCAACCCTTCAACGCCCCAGGCGCCGCGGCGCACGGCGCACAACAGCTGGAAATCCTCGAAACTGTGCAAGACCTTGGCAGCCCAGCGCTCCCACGCAAGGTCGTCGAAGGGAGTGTCCAGCGCCGGACGCTGGCTGCCCAGTGTACGCAGGTAGCTGCGATAGCCCTGGGGGCCTTCTGCGCCGCGGTCCAGGCCGTCGAGCAGCAGGCGATCGAAGGCGCGGTCATGCTCCTGTTTCAGGGCCAGGCTGTGGACGTCGGGCGGCGGCATGGCCAGCAGGTTGCGCGCCGCATGGCTTTGCTGGCGGTTGACCAACCGGGCGAGCTGGCCGATGCCGCTGCCTTCGCCGAAGCGCCGGGAAAAACGCAGCATGACCACTTGCTGAGCCAGTGGGTGGCGCTGTTCATCACCTGGCTCAAGACCGCTTTCAGACAGCGATTGCCCGCCGATATGCTCCAGCCATGCTTGGGTCGCTGGGGAGTAGCGGCCCTGCTCGGCATCCCGGCACAAATCACCCAGCACCGCACCGGCCTCCACCGAGGCCAGCTGATCCTTGTCACCCAGCAGCACCAGCCGTGCCTTTGGCGGCATGGCATCGAGCAGGTTGGCCATCATCTCCAGGTCGATCATCGAGGCTTCATCGACCACCAGTACGTCCAGGGGCAGCGGGTTGGCGGCATTGTGACGGAAATGTCGCGAGCCTGGACGGCTGCCGAGCAGGCGGTGCACGGTGCTGACTTCAGTGGGGATATGGCCACGCACGGCGCTGCTGACCTGCAGACGCTCGACTTGCTGGCCAATGGATTCGGTCAGGCGAGCAGCGGCCTTGCCCGTGGGCGCCGCCAGGCGGATGCGCAACGGCCTGCCCGCTTCCACTGCCGGGGCCTGGAGCAAGGCAAGCAGGCGTACCACGGTGGTGGTCTTGCCGGTGCCAGGCCCACCGGTGATGATGCTGAACCCGGCGCGCGTGGCCAGGGCGCAGGCAAGCTTCTGCCAGTCCACCTGCCCTGCGAGGCTGCCGCCCTCGAACAGGGCGTCCAGACGCGCCGCCAGGTCTGGGGGTATGGCGTCGGCCTGGGTCAGGCGTTGGCGCAATGTGCTGTCGATGCGTCGTTCATAACTCCAGTAGCGGCGCAGGTAGAGGCGTTCGCCGCTGAGGACCAAAGGCCGTGTGTGCTGCCCGGGCGCATCGGCGGCTGCCACCAGCGGGCTTGCGGCAATGCGCTGGCGCCAGGCGTCCAGGTCAAGGCCGGCCAGCAGCTGGGAGGGCAACAGCAGCGGGCCGGTCAGTGCATCACCCTCAGGCGGTAACGAGAGCGCGAAGTCAGGTTCGGCCAAGGTCTGCTGCAAGTCCAGGCAGACGTGCCCATGCCCCAGTTGATGGCTGGCAAGGGCGGCGGCCAACAGCAACAGCGGGTCACTGCCCGGCACAAGCGTCTCCAGAAATGACACGAAAGCACGGTCCAGCGGCCGCAACCAGCCGCGTTCGACCCAGCGATCGAGCAGTTGCAGCAGGTCACTGCTGCGGTGTTGAGGGGCCAGGGCCAGTAGGTGCTCGGCTTGCAGGGGGGTGGGCAGCAGGTCGAGGAGGCTTCGGCTCATGGGGTGTCTCCGGCGAACAAATCATGCTGAATAGGCGCGTGCTCGCCGCGAAACAACGCATCGAGGGTTTCGATCAGCTCGCGCGGGGGCTTGGCGTGATAAATGCCATGCCCGCTGCTGTTGGCCCCTCGCAGGAAAATGAAAAGGGCCCCGCCGACATGAAGGTCGTAGTCATAGTCCGGCAGGCGGGCGCGCAGCTGTCGGTGCAGGGCCAACAGGTACAGCACGTACTGCAGGTCGTAACGATGCTCGAGGATGGCTCGCTGCATCGCGGCAGGGTCATACGCCTGGATGTCCGGGCCCAACCAGTTGGATTTGTAATCGGTCACGTAGTAGCGCCCCTGCAGCTCGAACGCCAGGTCGATGAAGCCCTTGAACATGCCGTTGAGCAGCGTCGGCTGCGCAGCTGGGCGCAGTAGCCCTGGATGGGTGTAGTGGGCCACCAGGCGGTCGAGTTGCTGGGCATCGACCTGATGACTGGCAAACCAGAACTCCATCTCGACCTGATAGTGGGTGAGCTGGCTGAGGGTCACGGTCAGGCCGTTTTGCGCCACTGGCATCGGTGTGTCGAGCAGGCCTGTGAGCCACTGGGTCAGCGTCGGTATCCAGCCCTCCCAACCGCGCCGGTTACAGCGCTGGCCCACGGTGCGGGCCAGCGCTTGCGGGTTGTCGCGCACCTGGGCAAAGCCTTCGCGCCCGGCCCACTCCAGCAAACCGTGGAGGAACGTGCCGGGGTTGGGACCGCGCGGGAAACGGTGGATGTCTCCGCTGTCGGCCGGGACCTCGCGTAGAACCTGGGTATCGACGCGCTCATCATCGAGCAGTTGTTGCGCCAGGGAACTGTCGACGCCCAGCGCCTGTTCGCCGATCCGCAGGGCGCTGTAAGAGGCGATCCACCACTGTTCGGCCGCCGCGCGGCGGGGCATACGGGCTGGAACCAGCTGATGCTGCAACTGCGGTGTGTGGTAGGCCGCCCGGTCCGCCTCCGGAAGCCCTGGGCAGGTAATGTGCGCGCTGGTATCGGCCAGTGCTTGCAACCAGTCTGCCAGTTGCTTGGAGTCGGCAAGCTCAGCGCCGCCGCCCAGCAGGTAGCCGAGCGCCGAGCGATGCAGGGTCGAGCGCTTGTGATTCCCGCGCTTGAGGTCGGCCACCCCCAGCCAGCAGGCGTGCTGGGCACGGGTAAGCGCCACATACAACAGGCGCAAGTCTTCGGCCAGGCGTTCGTCATCGGCGCGCTCGATCTGCGTGGCGTCCGGCGTCAGGGTCAAGTGCGCATTGCCTTGACTGTCATGCCAGGCGAGCGGCAGGCGGCTACCGTCCACCGGTTTGCTGGAGCAGATGAACGGGAGATACACCAAGGGGTATTCCAGGCCCTTGGACTTGTGGATGGTCACCACCTTGACCAGTTGTTCGTCACTCTCCAGGCGCAGGATCTGCTCCTCGCCAGCCTGGCCTGAACTGGCCAGGTGATCGGCCAGATGCCGGATCAGCGCCTGCTCACCGTCCAGCTCGCCAGCGGCCTGCTGGAGCAACTCGGCCAGGTGCAACAGGTTGGTGAGCACTCGCTCGCCGTCCGTGCGGCGAATGAGCGTTCGCGGCAGTTCGAAGTCATGCAGCAACTGGCGCAGCATGGGCAGTACGCCCTGGCGCTGCCACGTGTCGCGGTAGGCGCGAAACCGCATCACCCAGCTTTCCCACACCCGTTCGTCCTGGTTCAGGCGATCAAGCGCCGGCAGCGACAGGTCGAGCGTCAAGCTGGCCAACGCCGCCTTGAGCAGACGCTCGGAGTCCGGCTCTGCGCAGGCTTTGAGCCAGGCCAGCAGGTCATGGGCTTCCTGGGCGGCGAACACCGAGTCCTTGTCGGAGAGGTAGACGCTGCGCACGCCTCGGGCAGCGAGCTCCGTGCGGATGCGTTGCGCCTCGTGGCCATCGCGCACCAGGATGGCGATGTCCGAAGGCAGGCACGGGCGCAATTGGCCATTGGCGTGCGCAAAGCCTGCCGCGCCGCGTTGACTGGCGTTGAGCAGGCCCACGATGTGGCTCGCGCAACTGGCGGCCATCTGCTGCCGGTAAACGCCCACCGAAACCGGCTCGTCGCTGGGTAGTTGCCAGCACTGAAGTGCGGCGCAGGGTTGCCCTTGAAGCATCAATTGCTCGCTGCGGCCCTGGGCGCGCACGGCAACGAAGGGCAGAGGGTTGTCGTGCGCCTCCCGAAAGAGGAAGGCGCCACGCCCGCCGGGACGCGCCTCGGCTTGCTGGAACACCTGGTTGACCGCCGCGACCATGCCTTCGCTGGAGCGGTAGTTGGTGTCCAGGCTGTGCAAGCGCCCTTGGGTCGCGCGCCGGGCAGCGAGGTAGGTGTAGATATCGGCACCGCGGAAGGCGTAGATCGCTTGCTTGGGGTCGCCGATCATGAACAGGCCGGTGTCGCCGTGGTTCTCGCCGATGCGGTAGATGCGTTCGAAGATGCCGTACTGGACCGGATCGGTGTCCTGGAATTCATCGATCATCGCCACCGGGAACTGCTCGCGAATCAATCCGGCCAGACGCTCGCCTGCCTCGCTGTGCAGCGCCTGCTGCAAC
This sequence comes from Pseudomonas sp. WSY_20, assembly GCF_043104335.1. Taxonomy (NCBI): domain Bacteria; kingdom Pseudomonadati; phylum Pseudomonadota; class Gammaproteobacteria; order Pseudomonadales; family Pseudomonadaceae; genus Pseudomonas; species Pseudomonas sp. WSY_20. Next base: position 4,763 of record NZ_JBICKP010000047.1, on the reverse strand, counting down.
CGCAGGAGCATGTCATCAAAGCCCATTTCCGCGCGGCGCCGCTTCTCCACTTCGAACTGCGCCGAAACCCAACTGGCGGCATGTTCGAGCAGCGCTGCATCCGGACTGGCTAGGCCCTGCAGGTCCTGTTGCAGGGTTTGCATGGCATCGAGTGCAGGGTGCGCTGGCGGCTCGCCGACTTTCCAGGCCTCGGCCAGGCCCGCAGGGGTCAAACGGGTGAAACCTGTGCCCAGGTCAAGTTCTACGCACTGCTCGTCGTTGCACCACAGGCACAACTTGTCGAACCAGGGTTCGAAATAGCGGGCCTGCATTTTCCTGCCATCCACGTGCTTGGCGGCCACGGCGTCGCGACACAGCTGTCGCAGCTCCGGTGCCCAGGCAGCCCAGGGCCTCTTGAGCCGGGCCAACTGCTCATCGCGGGCCTGCAACGCCTCAAGGATCAATGTCTCGGGCTCAGGCCCTTGGTGGGCGGCACGCACCCTGCCAAACAACGGGCGAATGCGGGGCAAGAGCGCGGCAGGGCTGACCCAATGGCTACGTACCCACGCCAGGGCCTGGCTTTGCATGCCGTAGCAGAAACGCCGCCAGTAATCGCGCACCACCTGCCCCAGCAGTTCACTGTGGTCGGTTTCCAGGGTCTGGGTGAACAGGCTACCGCTGTCGAATGCGTGCTCACGCAGCATGCGCTGGCACCAGCCGTGAATGGTCGATACGGCAGCCTCGTCCATCCACTGCACAGCCGTTTCCAGCCGGGCGGCGCTGCTTGGCCAAGCGTGCTCTGGATAATCGTCACGCAGTTGCGCCAGCAGCGGGTCGACGGCTTCGAGTTCACCGCGGAAAAACCGCGCCGCCTCGGCCAGCCGAGTCCGGATACGCTCGCGCAACTCCTTGGTGGCAGCGTCGGTGAACGTGACCACCAGAATCTGCGGCGGCAGCAGCTCTCGTTCGAAACCCCGCTCGCCACCATGGCCGAGGATAAGGCGCAGGTACAAGGCCGAAATGGTGAATGTCTTGCCGGTTCCCGCGCTGGCCTCGATCAGCTGACTGCCATGCAAGGGGAAATTCAGGGCCAATGGCCGAGCCTGGGTCATGCGTTTTTCTCCGGGTTGCCCAGGGTTTGCCAGGGGGCGTCGAACAGGGGGCGGTACAAGGCCTCGCACCATCCCTCGAAGGTTTCGTCGGCCGTGAGCGCGGCGAAATCGCGGAACTGCCGGGCCAGGGCAACGCTTTCACCGCGCTCGCCGGCACCCGTGCGTTCGTCGCCTTCGTAAGCACGGGCAGCGGCAGCCATGGCTTTGTCCGGCTCGTCCTGGGCGAGCCAGGCGAATGCCGTCTTAGGCGCCACTGGCAGCGGTGCACACATGCCTGCCTGGCGTGCCACCAGCAGTTCTCCCAACAGCTGTGCTGCCGCTTGCTGGCCGACTGGCGCCAGTAGCAGGGTCACGTCACTGGCTACCAGCGCAGTGTGATAGGCGTATCCTGCGGCGCAGGCGGCAAGGTGTGTCACCCATGGCGCGATGAGGCGATGCCATTTGAGGCTGTTGCGCCCTGCACTGATGGTGTTGGGGACCGGGGTGATGCTCAGCACGCTCTGGTCATCGCCTTGGAACACGCGGCCCAGCCAGCCCTCCAGCCGATGAGGACCGTGTTCGAAATGCACGGGCAGTGCGCCCTCAACCTGCCGCGGCCAGCGTTCGAGCAACTGCCCATGGCGTTGCAGCAAGTCAGGCAGCGGCTCGATTAGGTCGTGCTGCAAGAGCTCGCCAAAACCGGCCAAGGGCAACAGGCCCTGGGCCTGCAGGCGGCGTGCTTGCTGATGCAGGGCACGCTGGGCATCCTCGGGTGCGCTCAAGGCTGCGCTGAGTAATGCTTCACTTGCGCCATAACGTTGCAAGGCGTCGAGTACGAAAGGCTCTTCGTCCGGCGTGGGCGCTTCGAGCGCTTCGAAGTAGACCTTGAGCCGCTGACTGAAGAAGTGCCGCACTGGGTGCCTCAGAAAATCGGCCAGCTGGTTCAATGTCAGCGGCTCATCATCCTGGTAGGGCGTCAGCTCGGACAGGTCGTGAGGGTCGTCGCTGTGGGCCTGGTGTAGCACTTGCCACTCGTGCGCGTAACTGAACAGCACGCTGCCTTGTTCGAAATAGCGCAGGCTAAACGGCTGCAACGGGTGTTCCTGGGTCAGGGCGTGAAGCAGTTGCTGGCCCGGATCGTGTTTGGTGTCGGCTTGCGCATCAGCCAGTTGCCATCCCGCCGCGATGTGATCGCGAAGCTGGCCGATCAGTACCGAGGCAGGACGCTCGCTGTTGTCGCGGATACTGCGGCCCACCCAGCTCACGTAGAGCTGGTCCTGGGCCGACAATACGGCTTCGAGCAACAGGTAGCGATCATCTTCCCGACGCGAACGATCACCTGGGCGATAGTCGGTGGCCATCAGGTCGAAATCCAGCGGTGGCTGCGCGCGTGGATAGTCACCGTCGTTCATGCCCAGCAGGCAGACCACGCGAAACGGGATGGCCCGCATGGGCATGAGGGTACAGAAATTCACCGAGCCTGCCAGAAAGCGCTGGGACAATTTGCCTTGATCCAGGCCCGACAACCAGGCCTCGCGCACCACCGTAAGGGGCAGTGGATCTTGCAGGTCCACGGTTTCGCAGACATCCAGCCACGATTCGCGCAGGTCCTGCAACTGGATCAGCAAGAACTCGTCCTGCTCATCCTCGGCCAGGAAGAAGACGTGCAGCAGGGCATTGAGGCGTTCGCTCCACTCGCCGGCGTTGGCCGGGGATGACAAGGTTTGGCACGCCACTTCCAGCGCATCGAGCAACGCGACAAGCGGGCCAATCAGCGCAGCGTCCAGCCCGCCTATCTCGTCATAAGGCTCGATGCCATCGCAGGCATCACCCACACCCACGGCATACCCCAGCAACATCCGCCGCAAACCAAAGCGCCAGGAGTTCTGCTCGAGCCCTTCCGGCAAGCCCAGGCTGGCCCGTTGCTCGGCATTGAGCCCCCAGCGAATGCCGGCCCCTTCGATCCAGCGGTGTAGGGTGGGCAAGTCGCCTTCGCGAATGCCAAACCGAGCCCGTACTGCCGGCACGTCCAGCAGGTCCAGCACTTCGCTGACGGCAAAGCGGCTTTCGGGAAGTTTGAGCAGGTGCTCCAAGGCGATCAGCAGCGGCTCGCGGCCACGCTGGCCCTGGTCGGTCAAGGTAAAAGGGATGTAGCGAGGGTCTTTACGCTGCACCTGGCCGAAGACGGCCCGTATGTGCGGTGCGTAGCTATCCACGTCGGGCAACATGACGATGACGTCGCGTGGACGCAGTGTGGGATCTGCGCTGAAGCGAGCCAACAACTGATCGTGGAGAATCTCGACTTCCCGTTGCGGGCTGTGCGCAACGTGAAAGCGCACCGAACGGTCGCGGCGTGCATTGACCGGCGGCCACTGCTCACGGGATTCGGCCAGCGGGCGCAATTGAAGGATATCGTCCTGTAGCTGGTTGAGCAGCGTTACGGGTGAGCCTTCGGTGAACAGGTCGATGCGTCCATCGCTGAAGACACCCTGGTAACTTCCTGGGTCGTCGTAGCTGTCGAGCAGATTGATGTAGTCGCGGCCTTGCTTGCCCCAGGCTGCCAACAGGGGATGTGCGTGTTGGTGCAGTGACTGGTCATCGAGTTCCAATGGCATGCCGGGCCGGCGTTGCTGACGCTTGTACTGGTGCCGCAGCAAGTCCTTGTCGGCCACGATATCGGCCCAGTGATGGCGACAAGGATTGTGCACGCATAACAACACCTGGCTGAAACGGGCGAGACCGGCCAGCGCTTCGAGCGTCTGGGCCGGCAGCGAGGAGATACCGAACACGATGACCCGCGCGGGCAGGTTTGCCGGGGCCTGCTTCAGGTCGTCGATACAGGCCATGAACCGCTGGTGGACGCCGGCACGGCTCTGGGCCATGCCCTGCTCGCCTACGTCCTCCAACAAGGCACGCCACAGCTCTGCCTGCCAGCAGTTATCCACAGGCAATGGCTTGCGTTCGCTGCGTGCAGTATTGAGCACATGCCGTCCTGCGGCCCACTCTTTCAACCAGTCGGCGCGGTATACCTGATATTGGTCGAACAGGTCGGCCAGGCGCTCGGCGAGCTGATAGCGTTTGCGCAGATCGCTGTCGTCAGTCAGAAAACGCCGCAACGGCTCGAAGTGCGGCCGCTCAATCAGCTCGGGTAATAGGCGCATCAAGCGCCAGGTGAGCGGTGCCTTGTCGAGCAGCGACACTTCCGGTATCTGATCGCGGCCCAACACGGTGCGGTACAGCTGCCACATGAAACTACCCGGGAGCTGCATCTCGATGGCAGCGGCAATGCCACAACCGCCCTGGTCATCCTCTAGGGGGTCTTCGGCCAAAGCGAGCTTGAGCCATTGGGCGATACCATTGCTCTGAACCAGCGCGATTTCGTTCTCTAGAGGCGCCAGGGGGTAACGGCGCATCCAGCTCACCACCAGGCTGCGCAGGTCGTCGGGGCGATTGCCGTGGACGATCATGAAGCCAGGCTGGAGGTGAGTACTGGACATCGGCAGGTCTCTTTAAGGGCGAGTTGACTTGGGCAGGAACGATATCACGGCGCGGGTCAAGGGGGGGCCGTAGCAAGGTGTGGAAGCGTTGATGCGGGGTATTTAATGCTCCAAGGCATAGCAGTCGCGTGCTCACACCTGCTGCTCAATGGCGGTTGCTCGTTTGACGACACCGACGCTGATACGTAAGTTTTTC
>NZ_JBICKP010000046.1:0-130326 GCF_043104335.1 Pseudomonas sp. WSY_20 | reverse complement strand
AGCAACAGCAACAGCAACAGCAATAGGCATCGAGCATCTTATCCTGGCCGATACCACGAGCTGGAATGTCATGGTTATGTATTATAAAAAGAAAGGGTGGTATGAACTAGCAATGCCACACAACTTGCATCTTATAGAGATTGGCAACCTGTCTCATTTGTATGGGGTAATTTGCCTTGCACCGCACTCAAAAGCCAACGGATTCCGGGTAGAGGCGGTTTCGCCGGTCCTGCGCCCCTGAACCAGCGGGTCCCACAATAGCCCCACTTGGCCCGCATCCCTGGAATGCGCCACAATACCCATCATTTGCGGAGCCCTTCATGACCGACCTCACCCCCGATGCCACCCTCGACGCCACCGGCCTCAACTGCCCAGAGCCGGTGATGATGCTGCACCAGCACGTGCGCGCCCTCGCCGCCGGCGGCCTGCTGAAAGTCATCGCCACCGACCCCTCGACCCAACGCGACATCCCCAAGTTCTGTACCTTCCTGGGCCACCAACTGCTGGAACAACAGGAAGCCGCCGGCACCTTCCTCTACTGGATCCGCAAGAAAGCCGACTGAGCCGCTCTGGAACACGCTCCGCGTTGAGCCTACACTGCGTTCCCCAGACAGGAGAGCGCCATGCTGATAGTTGCCGACGAAAACATCCCTTTGCTCGATGCCTTCTTCCAAGGGTTTGGCGAGATTCGTCGCTATCCTGGGCGTAGCCTCGACGCCGCCAGCGTCCGGGAGGCCGACATCCTGCTGGTCCGCTCCGTGACCAAGGTCGATCGGCAACTGCTAGAAGGCAGTCGCGTGCGGTTCGTGGGTACCTGCACCATCGGCACCGATCACCTCGATCTCGACTACTTCGAACAAGCGGGTATCCGCTGGAGCAGTGCACCCGGTTGCAACGCCCGGGGTGTGGTGGACTATGTGCTGGGCAGCCTGCTGACCCTCGCTGACCTTGAGGGTGCATCACTGCCCGAGCGCGTCTACGGCGTGGTGGGTGCAGGCGAAGTAGGTGGGCGGCTGGTGGGCGTGCTACGCGCCCTGGGGTGGAAGGTAATGGTCTGCGATCCATTGCGCCAGGCCGCCGAAGGCGGTGACTACGTCGAGCTCGATACCCTGCTGCAAGCCTGCGATGTCATCAGCCTGCACACACCCCTCGAACGCGGTGGCCAGTACCCGACCTGGCACCTGCTAGGCCCTACAGAACTGGCGAAACTGCGCCCCGGCGCCTGGCTGATCAACGCCAGTCGAGGGGCAGTGGTGGATAATGGCGCATTACGCACGCTCCTGCAGCAGCGCGATGACCTGCACGCGGTGCTGGACGTGTGGGAAGGCGAGCCCCAGGTCGATCTGCGGTTGGCCGACCTGTGTACCGTCGCCACCCCCCACATCGCCGGCTATAGCCTCGATGGCCGTCAGCGTGGCACCGCCCAGATCTATCGCGCCTTGTGTCAACACCTGGGCGTGGATGAGCGCATTCAACTGGCCGACCTGTTGCCGCGCCCGCCAGTCGCGCAGATTGAGTTGGACGCTGAGGCCGATCTGCAATGGGCACTGGCCATGCTATGCCGCGCCGTCTACGATCCGCGCCGCGATGATGCCGATTTGCGCCGCAGCCTGAGCGAAGACGCGCAGCAGCAACGTGCGGCTTTCGACCTATTGCGCAAACACTATCCGCCACGCCGTGAAATCGAAGGGCTATCCGTGCGCATCCGTGGTAACTCGCCCCAGCTTGCGCAGCTGATTGACGCTATCGGAGCAAAAAGGGTCTGACGCTCGGGGTTGCCCCAGGGCAAAGCAGCACGCATAAAAAACCCGGCGCTTGCGCCGGGTCAGGAATAAGGTGATCAGTTTTTCTGCGAGCGCTCGACCCGGCTTTCTTCCAAGGCCTTGCAGGCCTGCTGGATCATCTGCTCGGTGATCGGTACCTCCCGCCCTTGGGCGTCGATTAGCGCGCCGCTTGCCTGGGGGGACGGTGCGTGACGAGGCGTGTGGTGTTCGCGGTCATGGTGCAAGCTCATGCAGGGTCTCCTCTTCAGATGACGTCTGGTATCAACCTTGCGCCTGGCAGATCGTCGACGCGGGTGCGGCGCAACCTGAGGCTGGGCCATAGTCCACCAGAGATGGCGAACAAGTGCCAGAGCGCGGTTAGAACAATAGGCTATAGCCGCGCCAGACAGTTCCGTGCTGCGGCATGAATGGTAGGCTGCATGTTCCGCCTTCAAGAGCAGATCCATGGCCTCTACAACTCCGCGCCCCAGCCGCGCTTTGCGCCTCGGTTGGCATTTTCTTCGCCCATATCGGCGGCGCCTGGTGCTGGCCTTGCTGGCACTGGTGGTGACTGCCGGCATCACCCTGTCCATGGGACAAGGCATCCGCCTGCTGGTGGATCAGGGGTTCATGACCGGTTCCGTCCATCAGCTCAACCAGACCCTTGGCCTCTTCCTGCTGCTGGTGCTGGCCCTGGCGGTAGGGACCTTCAGCCGGTTCTACCTCGTCTCCTGGATAGGTGAGCGGTGCGTGGCGGACATTCGCCGCGCCGTTTTTGACCATCTGCTCGAGCTTCATCCGGGTTTTTTCGAAGACAACCGCAGCTCGGAAATTCAGTCTCGGTTGACGGCCGACACCACGTTGCTGCAATCGGTGATTGGCTCTTCCCTGTCCATGTGCCTGCGTAATGCGCTGATGGTGGTGGGGGGTGTGGTCTTGCTGTTCATCACCAACCCGAAACTGACCAGCATCGTGGTCGTGGCATTGCCGGTGGTGCTGGCCCCGATCCTGCTGTTCGGTCGTCGTGTGCGCAGCCTCTCCCGCCAGAGCCAGGACCGGGTGGCAGATGTGGGTAGCTATGTGGCCGAAACCCTGGGCCAGATCAAGACCGTGCAGGCCTACACTCATCAAGCCCACGACCGGGCACTGTTCGCCGAGACGGTGGAGTCGGCATTTGCAGTGGCCCGCCAGCGCATTGCGCAGCGGGCCTGGCTGATTACCGTGGTGATCGTGCTGGTGCTGGGCGCTATCGGCGCAATGCTGTGGGTCGGCGGCCTGGACGTTATCGCCGGACGTATGTCGGGGGGTGAGTTGGCGGCGTTCGTGTTCTACAGCCTGGTAGTGGGCAGTGCGTTCGGCACACTCAGCGAGGTGATTGGCGAGCTCCAGCGTGCTGCTGGAGCAGCAGAGCGCATAGCCGAATTACTGGCTGCGCAAAGCCAGATTCTGGCGCCGCCCAGTGCGCGGCTGCTGGCGGGAGGCCGTGCACGGGGCTGCCTGACGTTGCAGCGCGTGGTGTTTGCCTATCCCTCGCGACCCGAGCACAAGGCTATCGATGACCTGAGCCTGGCCATCCAGGCAGGCCAGACGCTTGCATTGGTCGGTCCCTCCGGTGCGGGTAAATCCACCCTGTTCGACCTGCTTATGCGCTTCTATGACCCTCAGCACGGGCAGATTCTGCTCGATGACCACCCCATCGACCAACTCGACCCCGACCACCTTCGCCAGCAGTTTGCATGGGTCGCACAGCAACCGGCACTGTTTCGAGGTACGGTGGCGGACAACATTGCCTATGGACGCCCTGGTGCTTGCCTGGCCGACATCGAAGCTGCCGCGCGCGCAGCCCATGCCGACGGGTTCATACGCCAGTTGCCGCAGGGCTACCAGACTCGCCTGGGGGAGGGCGGGGTGGGTTTATCCGGTGGGCAGCGCCAACGGTTGGCGATTGCCCGTGCGTTGCTGGTGGATGCCCCGATCCTGCTGCTTGACGAGGCGACCAGCGCGCTCGACGCTCACAGTGAGCACCTGATCCAGCAAGCTTTGCCGCGCCTGATGGCGGGGCGGACAACGGTGGTGATCGCGCACCGTTTGGCCACGGTACAACACGCCGACCGCATTGCCGTGGTCGACCAAGGCAAAGTGGTCGCCACTGGGACCCACAGTGAGCTGATTGAAGCCAGCCCGTTGTATGCACGGCTGGCAGCGCTGCAATTTACGTCCGCTTGAAAGGCTGGCCGGCTGGTGCGCGATGCAGGTACGAGCCTGAATCGTGAACAACAAAAAACCCGCACAAGGCGGGTTTTTTTAGGATTTGGTCGGAGAGACAGGATTCGAACCTGCGGCCTTCTCGTCCCGAACGAGACGCGCTACCTGGCTGCGCTACACTCCGATGAACAAAATCCTACTGCATCCGAAATTTGCCCGCAAGTCCTTGTAAAAGAACGAAGCTTTGGCCAACTCGGATGGGCTATCAGAGTTCTTTGACGGTGCGAATCTGGTCTTTATTCAGACGCATGCGCTTGCCATCGAGCTGCTCGAACTCGTAGAAGCCGGAATCTTCATCATAGGACGGCTTGTCCACCGCCTGGATTTCGCGACCGTCGTTCAAGGTGATGACGGTTGGGGTCGAGCAACCGGCCAGGGCAGCCAGGCCCAGGGCGAGCATAAAGGCGGGAAGGGTCCGTTTGATCATCGTGTTTCTCCAGTGCGATGGTGCAAGATGACTGTTAAGACGCGGGACGTTAGTGCAAGTTCCTTGCGCGTGCAGCATAACGGCATTCGCTCGGCGCGATCCAGTGAAGACAGCGCTCCCCACGCCAGCGGGGGTGCCCTGTGATATAACTGCCGTCATTGCCATTACCAGTGACCGATACCTATGAAAGCCTCGGCAGACACCCCGTTCGTTCCTCTCAATATCGCCGTGCTCACGGTCAGCGACACCCGCACGTTCGACAACGATACATCGGGCCAAGTCTTCGTAGACCGACTGACAGCGGCGGGCCACCGGCTCGCCCAACGCGCACTGCTCAAGGATGATCTCTACAAGATCCGCGCCCAGGTCGCGACCTGGATCGCCGATGACACCGTGCAGGTGGTGCTCATTACCGGCGGTACCGGTTTTACCGGACGTGACAGTACCCCCGAGGCGGTTACTTGCCTGCTCGACAAGCAGGTCGACGGCTTTGGCGAGCTGTTCAGGCAGATCTCCGTGGCGGATATCGGTACCTCGACCGTGCAATCGCGGGCGCTGGCAGGGTTGGCCAACGGTACCCTGGTGTGTTGCCTGCCCGGCTCGACCAATGCGGTGCGCACCGGTTGGGACGGTATCCTGGCCGAACAGCTCGATGCACGGCACCGTCCCTGCAATTTCGTCGCCCATCTGAAGCAGGCGGCGGCCTGTGAAAGCCGTGGCTGAGGCCGTGCAGCCCAGGCCACTGATGCCGGTGGAACAGGCCCTCGAGCAATTGCTGGCCTTGGCAGATGCCGCGCCGATTCGCGACACCGAGCGCGTGGCGTTGGCCGAGGCACAAGGCCGAGTGCTGGCCAGTGCCCTGGTGGCTTCGCTGGATCTGCCGCCTTGGCCCAACAGCGCAATGGACGGCTATGCCCTGCGCCGGGCCGACTGGCAGGGGGCGCCGCTGCCGGTCAGCCAGAGAATCTTCGCCGGCCACGCACCTGGCCCACTGCAGCCTGGCACCTGTGCGCGGATCTTCACGGGTGCACCGGTTCCCGAAGGCGCCGACTGCGTGGAGATGCAGGAAAATACCCAGGTTCATGCCAATGGCCATGTGCAGTTCCTGCACCCCCTCAAGGCGCTGCAGAACATTCGCCCGCAAGGACAGGAAACCCGCAAGGGTGAGCAGGTGCTCGACGCCGGCACGCGTCTTGGGCCAATCGAGTTGGGCTTGGCCGCCACCCTGGGTCATGGTCAGCTCGATGTGGTACGCAGGGTGCGGGTGGCAGTGCTGTCGACTGGGGATGAACTGGTCGAGCCAGGGCTGCCGCTGGGGCCTGGGCAAATCTACAACAGCAATCGTCGCTTGCTGGTGAGTTGGTTGCAGCGCCTGGGATGCGACGTCACCGACGCCGGTATCCTGCCTGATGACTTGGCCCGTACCCGCGCGAGCCTGGCTCAGTTGCAAGGGGTGGACCTGATCCTCTCGACAGGTGGCGTCTCGGTGGGCGAGGCCGATTATCTGGGCGCGGCCCTGCGCGAGGCCGGTGAGCTGGCCTTGTGGAAACTGGCGATCAAACCCGGCAAACCGTTGACCTTCGGTCACTTCCAGGGCGTGCCGGTGATCGGTCTGCCCGGTAACCCGGCCTCTACCCTGGTGACCTTCGGCCTGCTGGCGCGCCCCTACTTGTTGCGCCGTCAGGGTGTGATCGACGTCGCCCCGCTGCGCGTGTGCCTGCCCGCCGGTTTCGATTGGCCCAAAGCTGGGTCACGGCGTGAGTACCTGCGTGCGCGCATCGAGCAGGGCAAGGTGTGCCTTTACCCTAACCAGAGCTCTGGCGTGTTGCGCAGCGCAGTGTGGGCCGATGGGCTGGCCGAGGTGCAGGAGGGCACTACGCCTGGTCAAGGTGACCTCGTACCCTTCATTCCCTTCAGTGACCTACTCGGTTGACGCACGCCAGCGGCGCAGGCTCGCTCCAGTGCGCGAGCCCTGCGCCGCAATATTTGAACGACCGTGCAACAATTGGTAACGGCTAAGAGTCAAGATGCAGGTGGTCAATTATGGAGGCACCTACATGCAAGCGCGCAAGGCAATGCTGATTCTGCACGGCAAGCAAGCCATGAACGAAGACGTACGCACCGCCGTGCACGATCTGCGCGACACAGGCTGGGCATTGGACGTGCGCGTAACCTGGGAGGGCGGTGATGCCCAGCGCCTGGTCAAGGAGGCACTTGCCGCCGGTTACAGTCACATTGTCGCCGGCGGTGGTGACGGCACTTTGCGGGATGTGGCCGAAGCCATGGGCCTGGCGGGCACCGAAGCCAGCCTGGTGTTGCTGCCGCTTGGAACCGCCAACGACTTTGCCAAGGCGGCCGGTATTGCGCTGGAGCCTGCCCAGGCACTGGCGCTGCTCAATGAACCGGCGCAGGCAGTTGATCTTGGGCAAGTGGGCGAGCAACTGTTCCTTAACATGGCGACCGGCGGCTTTGGCAGCCAGGTCACAGCCAGTACGTCCGAAGACCTGAAGAAGTTGATGGGGGCCGCCGCCTACGTGTTCACCGGCTTGTCACGCTTCAGTGAACTGGAGGCAGCCTCGGTCGAGTTGAAAGGCCCGGATTTCCATTGGCAGGGTGAGTTGCTGGCGCTAGGGATCGGCAACGGTCGCCAAGCCGGGGGAGGGCAGGAGTTGTGTCCGGATGCGGTGGTAGATGACGGGTTGCTGGATGTTGCGATCCTGCCCAAGCCGCAGGAAGTGGTCGGCGCATTACGCGATTTGCTGGCAGGCGATGGGCTGTTCATTCGCACACGGTTGCCGTGGGTAGAGATCAACAGTCAACAGGGCCTTGATATCAACCTCGATGGCGAACCGCTCAAGGCGGACAGCCTGCGTTTCGAAGCGCGGCCCCAGGCTTTGCGCCTGCACCTGCCGCAAGGCTGTCCATTACTCAGTCATCGAGGCTGATGATCTTTTCGCGCACCGCGAACAGCACCAGCCCGGCGACGTCGTGAATTTGCAGACGTTTCATCACTTGCGAGCGATGGGTTTCGACTGTCTTGATCGACAGCCCCAGACCGTTGGCGATTTCGCGGGTGGACTTGCCGCGCACGATCAGGCGCAGAATCTCCAGCTGCCTGGCAGTCAGGTTGTGTCGCTCGCACGCCGGACGTCTGGCGGGTCTAGTATGACGCAAGGCCTGATTGATGACGGTGTGGGCAATGGCCGGGCTTAGGTAGCGCTCCCCGTTGCGCACTGCGCTAAGCGCCTGCTCAAGTTCAGAGGCGCTGGTGTCCTTGAGCAGATACCCATGGGCACCACCCTCAAGGGCGCGCATGATCAACTCCGGGTCCGTGTGCATGGAGAGGATCAGCACCTTGCAGGCGCTGCCGCTGGCATTGAGCTGGGTCAGGGCGTCCAGCCCGCTGGTTGATCGCATGGAGAGGTCCAGCAGGATGATATCGGGCATCAACGTCCGCGCCTGATCCAGCAACTGCCCGCCATCGTCGGCCTCGCCGACTACCTCGTACCCGGGTATGTCACTGACCAGGGCGCGGACCCCCGCCCTTATCAACGAATGGTCATCCACCAGCAACAATCTACAGGTCATGGGTATCCACTCGGTCAGCGCGTTGCCGGCTACGGGGCGGCCAGGGGAACACGGCGTCGATGCGGGTGCCCTGGCCAACATCGCTGGTAATCTTCAAGCTGCCGTCAAGGGCAGTGACCCGCTCGAGCATGCCAGCCAGCCCACGCTGACTGGCAAGGTGCGGGTCTCTGGCAGGCTTGAAGCCGCAGCCATCGTCCTCGATCGACAACGCCAGGCCCAGCTCCGTACGCCGTAGGTGGATGACGAGATTGCGCGCCCCAGCGTGGCGCAACATGTTGGTCACCGCCTCCTGGGTGATGCGAAACACTGCCATTGCGACATTTTCGGCAATGCCCCCAAGGCGTTGCTTGCAAGACAGGCTCCATTGCACGCTGCTACCGTCCAAGGTCCGCAGCAAGTGCGCGCGCAGGCTGGCCTCAAGACCAAGGCTGGCCAGCTGACGGGGGTTGAGCAGGGCAGAAACGTCGCGCACAGCGCTCAACGTATCGTCCAGCGTGGCATGCAAGGCATCGCAATGCCCCTGCACATCCCCGGGCGTTCGCCGCTGCAGCCATTGCAGCTGCAATTTCGCAGCGGTCAGCAGCTGGCCGATGTCGTCATGAAGCTCCCGGCTCAGGTGCTGGCGTTCATCTTCTTGCACTTTTAGCAGGCGCTCGGCAAGTTCCGCAGGGCGCAAGCTGATCGAGCGCGCTCCCATACGCAGTTGCACGGCGGCGACCAGTACACCGGTCAGCTGCAGCAACACCAGGCTGATGGGTACGGGGCGCTCAGTCAGGTGCAACACCAGGCAGGCGATGCAGGAAACCACACTGATGCCTGCCGTGGCCCAGCACAGCCTGGTGTACGGGGGGCTACAACGAAAAGAGGTCATCAAGCGTGGGAACATAGGTAGGGGAGCCGCTGAAGTATTGCTGATGGGGGCCTTGCACATTACTGCTCAGAAGCTTTTGCGCCGTACTTTCGATGTTTTTTCGACCACGTTTCATTCAACCTTGTGTCAAGTTGAAGCGTTTCGGTGGGGCATACTACCACCTTGAATACCCGAGGTCGCCGCCGAAGACGACTTCACCTAGCTAATTCTTATTGTTGTGAATTGCCCCATAGCGGCGCCTGACTTGCTTGTCTGAGGCTATTTCCTACAACTTTGTAAATTAAAGCTACAACTTTCCAGTTTCGCCAAAGTTGCACTTCTGGCATGCAACTGCAGGGTGGCAAATTGCCCTACGGTTTGTCGCCAAGGTCGGGCTCTTGGCGGTCATGCGCTGCACCGTCACCTGTTAACCAGGCTTATGCCAGAGAAGATCGAACCGCCCTGGCCAGTTCGCCCAGCAACACAAATTGTTCTCCAGCGTCCAGGTCCAGCCGCCCCGTGTGTGCGTCCAGTAGCTCGAGCTGCCAGGCCAGCAGCCTCAGGCATGCAGCAGTAGTACGCAGCGTGTCAAGATGCAGGCACGCGCCTTGGCAGCAGGGTGCCAGTATCTGCTGAAAGGAAGTAGTGAAGTGGGCCACTTCAAGCAGCCCCAAACGCTGTGCGTCATGTGCCAAGTCGCTTAACGCAGCGTCCAGACACCTGCAGGCATCAGGGTCATTTTCGATGAGCTCAAGATGCTGCAAGCAGTCCTCTGCTCTGTGGAGGCGCTTCTGAGCCTTCTCGCGAAAACCTTCAAGCGCCTCCGAGAAGGGTAAGGCACTGTCCATCATGGCGCCTCCATGGGCAGGACAGGCGATAGAGACGGGCACGCCGTTACGATAGCTAGCAAAGCCTGACTCCATTCATGCAGTGAGAATGGCGTCACATTAATGGCTAAAAGATAGAGCGAACATCAGGTTGTACCTGAGTGCCGCTAGGGGTTTCCCTGATAGGCAAGAAAAAAACGGAACTTTTCAGCCCGTGGGAGTGGTATTAGGAAACCCGTTAAGCATGCTGTTAAAGTGACATCAAATAAGGGGGGTGTAGCGTTTACTAGGGGTCAAGATGCTACGCCAACTGCCGATACACACACAATCGCGCATATTTTCGACATGAGCCTGGGGGCTTACCAATGGCTGGCATTCTCGACACGGTAGACCAACGCACACAACTGGTAGGTGAGAACCGGCTGGAAATCCTGATGTTCCGGCTGGCTGGGCGTCAGCTTTTCGCAATCAACGTCTTCAAGGTGCAGGAGGTGTTACAGCTGCCCAAGCTGACCCTGATGCCGCAGCGCCACGCGTTCGTCTGCGGCGTGGTCAACCTGCGAGGCCAGACCCTCCCGGTCATCGACCTGTCCCAGGCAATCGGCATGCGCCCCATTCAGCCAGGCCCTGACAGCACCATCATCGTCACTGAATACAACCGCTCGGTGCAGGCGTTTCTGGTGGGCGGGGTCGACCGCATCGTCAACCTCAACTGGGAGTCCATCATGCCGCCACCGACCAGTGCCGGCCGTCAGCATTACCTGACCGCCATCACCAAGGTGGACGACAAGCTGGTAGAGGTGATCGATGTGGAAAAGGTGCTCGCCGAAATCGTGCCTTACAACGCTCGCGTTTCGGGCGAGAAGTTGGCCGATCCGGTTCTGGCAAGGGCACGTGGTCGCGAGGTGCTGCTGGTGGACGATTCCAGCGTGGCCCTGGCCCAGTTGCGCGACACGCTCTCGCAGTTGGGGATGAAACTGCACGTTGCCAGTGATGGCCTCAAGGCGTTGCGCATGCTCAAGGCTTGGGCCGATGCCGGGGAGGACATGTGCGAAAAGCTATTGATGATCTTCACGGATGCTGAAATGCCGGAAATGGACGGTTATCGCCTGACAACCGAGATCCGCGAGGATGCGCGCCTGCGTAAGCTGTACGTCGTACTGCACACGTCGTTGTCGGGCAGCTTCAACGAATCCATGGTCAAGAAGGTGGGTTGCGACAATTTTCTGTCCAAGTTTCAGCCTGATCGCCTGGTCGATGTGGTCAAGCAGCGCCTGTTGCTGGACAACACCAACGCGTGATCGCGCGCCCTGCCGGGTATAAGCTGACGTTTTTGTGAATTATGAGGCGGCAGGGATGTTTCTCAGCAAGCTCTATCGGTATCCGGTCAAGTCAGGGCGGGCACAATGCCTGCAAGCCTCTCCCGTGGGTCTGCTTGGACTGGAAGGAGACCGTCGCTGGATGCTGGTGGAGGAAGAAAACGGGCGCTTCCTGACCCAGCGTGCCTGGCCGCAGCTCGGGCAGCTCGAAGCAGTGGAGTCACGCGGGGCACTGTTGCTGCGGGCGCCTGGGCAAGTGCCGCTGAATGTGGTGGCCCCAGCCGAGGATGCCCCGCTGCGAGGGGTGACCTTGTGGCGCGACACCTTGCGCGTGCCGGATGCCGGCGATGAGGCCGCCGCCTGGCTCAGTGGCTGGCTAGGCAAACCGGTGAGGTTGGTCTACTGCCCGCAGCAGCGGGCCAGGTACCTGCCCAATGGCTATGGCACCGACCGTGACCGTGCCGCCTTTCCCGACGGTTTCCCGTTGTTGCTCATTGGCCAGGGGTCGCTCGATGAGCTCGATCGCCGTATCGGCCGGCCCATGGACATGCTGCGGTTCAGGCCCAACCTGGTGGTTCAAGGGGCCGAGGCTTTTGCAGAGGATGGCTGGAAACGCATTCGCATCGGCACGGTGGAGTTCCGTGTTCTAAAGCCAAGCGTGCGCTGTATTTTCACCACCATCGACCCTGCTACAGGGGAGCGCAGCCCTGACCGTGAGCCCATGACCACGCTTCGCACGTTCCGGGAAAAGGAAGGGGACATACTGTTTGGGCAAAACCTGGCCGCCGATGGCAGCGGGCACCTGGAAGTTGGCATGAAGGTGCAGGTGCTCTGAGTCGCCGGGCAGCTGGACGCCGGTGTGACCGGCGCCCAGGCTTGATCAGCCGGCAGTGGCCCTTACATGTCGTCGAAGTAGCGCTCGTGCCAGTCCACCAGAGGTTGTGGCATGTTGAGCTTCTGCCCGTAGATCACCGAGTAGGACAGCACGTTCTGAACGTACTGACGGGTTTCATCGAACGGAATGGACTCGACCCACACGTCGAAGCTCAGGTGCTTGGCACCTTTGAGCCATTGCCGCACGCGGCCTGGGCCTGCGTTGTAAGCCGCTGACGCCAGTACTCGGTTGCCGTTGAACTGGCTGTGCACTTGGCTGAGGTAGGCGGCCCCCAGCTGGATGTTCTTGTCCGGGTTCAGGACCTGTGCGGGCGATGCCAGTGGGATGCTGAACTTGCGCGCCGTTTCTTTGGCTGTAGCAGGCATCAACTGCATGAGCCCGCTGGCGCCCACGGGGGAGCGAGCATCTTCCATGAAGGCGCTTTCCTGACGGGTGATTGCGAACACCCAGCTTGAATGCAGGCCGCGCACCTTGGCTTCGCGTACCAGGGTGTCGCGGTGCGCCATGGGGAAGCGCACATCCAGGTCATCCCAGTACTTGGCCTGGCTGATGGTGCGAATGGCCGGGAAATACCAGCGCAACTCGTAACCCAGGCGCGCCTGGGCAACCATTTCGTCGCGGTTGAAGTGACGGCTAACGTGATACCACTCGCGGCGACCTTCGACGATCTGACCGCGAGCATGGAATTCAAGGGCGCGTTGGATGCCAGGGGTGTTGCGCACTTTCTTGACCAGCTGTGGGCTGAGCACCAGGGGCTTGTTGTTCAGCTGGTAAGGGGCTTGCGCACGGTCCGCAGCCAGGAAGCCATAGAAATCACGCTCGCGGGCAACGGCCTTGTACAGCTGCGGGACTTGCGGATTCTTCGGCTGTGCCAGCTCCAGGCTGCGCGCCTGCCAGTACTTCCAGCGACTGCTCTGGGCCAGGTCGCCGCTCAGGCGCTTGGTGAGCGCGTAGGCGTCTTCCCAGCGGCCCAGGCGCAGCAACAGGCGCAAGCGCCATTCACTGACGGTGTCGTCCCGCAGCTCCGGGTCGTAGCGGGTCATCAGGTCAAGCGCGCGCGGGTCATAGCGCCGGGCCAGGGTCAGGCCGATCTCGCGGGCAATGGCCACTTTTTCATCGCGGGAAAAGTGCATGCGCTGGGCGTAGTCGTCAAGCAGCCCCATGGCGCGCTCCGGGTCCTGCCGTGCAAGGCGGCGCAGGCCGAGGCTGACGACGTCCGAGGTGGCCTCGTCGGCCTGGGTGAAGCGTGATGGCTGGTTGAGCAGTTCGGGTTTCTGCGCCACATCGATCAGCAGGCGGCCTTGTGGCGCCAGCGTGGTCAGGGTCTTGACCAAGTTCTCGGCCAGGCCGTAGTTGCGCGCCTGGGCAGCAAGCTTGGCCCGTTCCCAGCGTTTGCCCTCCGTGAGTTGCCCCTCTGCGGCCCACATGGCGAACAACGGGTCGCAGGCAGCAGGCTGGGACTTGCCCACCGACCACAGCTTGTCTGCCGTGGCAAAGCCTTCGGTGCGCATCCCGTGGCTAAGCTGGTACTGGCCGTTCAGGCAATCGAGCTCGGTGAAGTTGAGCTTGGGATCGTAGTAGTTGGCGAAGGTCTGCCACTCGCCGCGTTCGGCCAGCCAGCGCAACCAGCGCAGTTTCATCCAGTTGGCTTGCGGCAGATCGCCATGCTTGGCCAGGAAACCCTCGATCTCCTCGTTGCTGGCAGATTTCAGGCGCGCGGTCAGTTCGTCATAGGCCAGGTAAGGTGTCAGCGGATAGTCGCTCAACGCCTGGGCATAGCGCAGGTACGGGCCCTTGTCGCCCTTGGCCAGCGCACGCTTGGCTTCATCGTAGTATTGACGTTGCACGGTGATGTCGGTGGCCTGGGCCGCGCCGGTGGCAGCGGTGAGCAACAGGCATGAAGCAATTTGTAACAGGCGGCTGCGCATGATACGTCCGGGCAGTTGAACCATGGGAAAGTGGCGGCTGGGCCAGCACTGTTGGGAACGATGGCCCTAGCTTAGCCGTTTGCGGATGACAGGTGAAAGCACTGTGCTTGTATCGGGATATTAAGTTCGACCGGATGTCGCCGTGGGTGGCAGGCGCTGGCCTTGCGGATGTCGGCGCAGGGCCAACTCAGGTAGAATGCGCGCCCGATTTATGGAGACGAACATGACCCTGCTCAAATTCAGCGATGTGTCCCTCGCATTCGGCGCCATGCCGCTGCTGGACAAGGTGTCCTGGCAGATCGCTCGTGGCGAGCGGGTGTGCATCATCGGCCGCAACGGCACCGGCAAGTCGAGCATGCTGCGCCTGGTCAAGGGCGAGCAGAAAGGCGATGACGGCGACATCTGGCGCGCCCCTGGGCTGAAGATCGGCGAGTTGCCCCAGGAACTGCCATTGGCCGACGAGCGCACGGTGTTCGACGTGGTGGCGGCAGGCCTGGATGGCGTTGGCGAGCTGTTGGCACAGTTTCATCACCTGAGTCAGAACATCCAGGGCGATGAAGACCTGGAAAAGCTGATGCACGTGCAGCACGAGCTGGAGGCCCGCGATGGCTGGCGCCTGCAGCAGGTGGTTGAAAGCACCCTGAGCCGCCTGCAGTTGCCGGCGGACAAGACCTTGGCGGAGTTGTCCGGCGGCTGGCGCCGTCGTGTATTGCTGGCCCAGGCACTGGTGTCCGAGCCCGACCTGTTGCTGCTCGACGAACCGACCAACCACCTGGACATCGGTGCCATCGCCTGGCTTGAGGAAGCACTGCGCGGGTTCAACGGCGCTGTGTTGTTCATCACCCACGACCGATCCTTCCTGCAGAACCTGGCCACCCGCATCCTCGAGCTCGACCGAGGCGGCCTGATCGACTGGAACGGCGACTACGCCAGTTTCCTGGTGCACAAGGAGGCCGCGCTGGCCGCCGAGGAAACCGCCAACGCCCTGTTCGACAAACGCCTGGCCCAGGAAGAGGTGTGGATCCGCCAAGGCATCAAGGCCCGTCGCACCCGTAACGAGGGCCGCGTGCGGGCACTCAAGGCGCTGCGCGTTGAGCGCGGCGAGCGCCGGGAGCGGCAGGGCAAGGCCAACATCCAGATCGAGGCGGCCGACAAGTCGGGCAAACAGGTCATGGTGCTCGAGCACGTCAGCTTCTCGCACCCGGACGGGCCGATGCTGGTCAAGGATTTTTCCATGGTGCTGCAGCGCCAGGACCGTATCGGTCTGCTGGGGGCCAACGGCACCGGCAAGACCACCTTGCTCAAGCTGATGCTGGGTGATCTGGAGCCCACGTCGGGCAAGATCGAACGCGGCACCAAGCTTGAAGTCGCCTATTTCGACCAGATGCGCCATCAGCTGGACCTGGAAAAGACCGTCATCGATAACCTCGCCGAAGGCCGTGACTTCATCGAGATCGAGGGGCAGAGCCGGCATGTGCTGAGCTACCTGGGTGACTTCCTGTTCAGCCCGCAGCGGGCCCGCACCCCGGTCAAGGCATTGTCCGGCGGCGAGCGTGCGCGTCTGCTGCTGGCCAAGCTGTTCAGTAAGCCGGCCAACCTCTTGGTGCTCGACGAACCCACCAACGACCTGGACGTGGAAACCCTCGAGTTGCTCGAAGAGGTGCTCTCCAACTACAAGGGTACCGTGCTGATGGTCAGCCACGACCGAGCGTTTCTCGACAACGTCGTGACCAGCACCCTGGTGTTCGAAGGCGATGGCCTGGTCCGCGAGTACGTGGGCGGTTACGAAGACTGGATTCGTCAGGGCGGTTCGCCAAAGCTGCTTGGGGTCACCGAGAGCAAGGGCGGCAAGTCGGCGCTCAACAGTGCGGTGGTGGAGAAGGTCGAGGCCAAGCCGCAAGCCGTCGCTGCGCCAGTGGTCGAGGAGTCGAAGAAAAAGCTCAGCTACAAGCTGCAGCGTGAGCTGGAGATGCTGCCAGGTCAGATCGACGCGCTGGAACAGCGCATGGCCCAGGCTCAGGAGGAGGTGAGCGCGGCCGGTTTCTATCAACGTCCGATCGCGGAGACGTCAGCGGTGCTGGCGAACATCGAGAAGCTGCAAGGTGAGCTCGATGCCCTGGTGGAACGCTGGGCCGAGTTGGAAGGCTAAGCAGACAGTGCGCTTAGGGCCTGCGCGTGGCGGGCGAGCCCGCTACCAGGTGCCGGAGGGAGGAGACAAACCCGAGGCACCTGGCGTTGCGGCTTGACGTGCCGCGATGGACAGGTTCAGTCCTTTTTCTGCAGTCGCACTGCCAGCACATCGCAGGGTGCGCCATGCAAAACGTCATTGGCCGTGGAGCCCAGTAGCAGCGCCAGGCCGTGGCGACCGTGGCTGCCCACGACGATCAGGTCGCATTTCTGGTCTTTGGCCAATTGATGAATTTCCTGACGGGGCTGTCCGTAAGTCAAGTGCGAGTCGCCGCGCTGAATGTCCGGATATTTGTTGAACAGGCGATCCATGCGTTCCTTGGCCTGGTCGAACTGCTGCTGTTGCAATTGCGACAGATCCATCGGCACGTCCCCGCCAAACGCCATGGCCATGGGTTCGACGATGTGCACCAGTGAGACCTTGGCGTTGGTTGGCTGGGCCAGCGCCATGGCGCGCTTGATCACAGGGTCGCATTCTTCCGTCAGGTCGACGGCGACCAGCAGATGTTGGTAGGTCATGAGCTCTACTCCAGGCAATCGCTATAGAAGAAGTATGGTCGCTTTCGGGCGGGTCATGCGTGAAAAATGGCTAACCAGCTCATTTGCAACGGTTTATGGGAACTACTGATATGACGGTATTGCTGGTGGTGTCAATCCTTGCGCTGATTCTCAGCCCGCTCTCCTGGTTGCGCAACTCGCGCAATCAGAGCGAGCAGATGCGCTTGCGCCTGGAGGCGCGGCGCATGGGTCTGGCCATGCAGCTGGCGCCTCAGCAGTGGCCGTACTGGTTGGAAAAGCAGCCGCCGAGCCCATGCCCGCAATATCATCGGGCCCGCAAGCGGGGGCATGTCGACAGCTTCAGCTTCTGGCAGATCAGCCCTGGCGTATGGTGCAACCAGTGGCGAGAACCTTGCGAAGACCCACGCTTCATGCAAGCGCTGGCCCGTCTGCCGGCAAGCGCCTACAAGGTCGAGGCCGATGCGCGGATGATAGCGCTCTACTGGACGGAGCGCGGAGATACGGCTGTATTGCAGGACGTTGCCTATGTGCTGGAGACACTGGCCTGACCCCAAAGGCACTCGGCGGGCTGTCCAAGACACCCTGAGATGCGGTGCAACGACACAGCGGCGATTCGGCGGTCCCTGACAGGGGCCTGCTCAATCGCCGCTTTGTCATTCTGCCTCAAGCGAAGGCGGGGCAGGCCAGTGAATTCATCGCGTCATGTGGGGGCTGGCGCTTGTGCCCGGATCAGCCAGACTGCAGAGCACGCCAAGGCTGACAAGGTTTGAAAATTGCCAGCATGAATGGGCAGCGATCAGCCCCATGATCGGTCGTGCCCGGCCTGTGGAAAGTGACCGCAAAGTCGGCTTTTCTGCCGTGGGTGCAGCATTTGACAATGCAGATCTTTTCGGAGAATGTGTGCACACCCAAATCAAACGGGCGTATGAATTGAGCGTTTGCATTGCACGTCACCATTCATGTGCTCGACTCGCGCGCTGACGGGTGTGCCTGGGGCAGGTGGCCATGATGGCTGCGATGCCGCAGCGATCGGCGTGTACAGTTCAGCTTCCATATCTTGGAGATCAGTTGATGATTTACGAAGGTAAAGCCATCACGGTTAAGGCTCTTGAAAGTGGCATCGTCGAGCTCAAGTTCGACCTCAAGGGTGAGTCCGTCAATAAGTTCAACCGCCTGACCCTGAGCGAGCTGCGCCAGGCTGTGGACGCCATCCAGGCCGATGCGTCGGTCAAGGGTGTCATCGTCAGCAGCGGCAAGGACGTGTTCATCGTTGGTGCCGACATCACCGAGTTCGTCGACAACTTCAAGTTGCCCGAGGCCGAATTGGTCGCCGGCAGCCTGGAAGCCAACCGTATCTTCAACGCATTCGAAGACCTTCAGGTGCCCACGGTTGCGGCCATCAACGGTATCGCCCTGGGCGGTGGCCTGGAGATGTGTCTGGCAGCCGACTACCGCATCATGGCCACCACCGCGCGCATCGGCCTGCCCGAAGTGAAACTGGGCATCTACCCAGGCTTTGGTGGCACCGTGCGCCTGCCGCGCCTGATCGGCTCGGACAATGCCGTCGAGTGGATCGCCGCGGGCAAGGAAAACAGTGCCGAAGACGCCCTGAAAGTGGGTGCCGTCGATGCTGTGGTCGCGCCTGAGTTGCTCATGGCCGGCGCTCTGGACCTGATCAAACGCGCCATCAGCGGCGAGCTGGACTACAAGGCCAAGCGCCAACCCAAGCTTGAAAAACTCAAGCTCAATGCCATCGAACAGATGATGGCCTTCGAAACCGCCAAAGGCTTCGTCGCTGGGCAGGCAGGCCCGAATTACCCAGCGCCTGTGGAGGCGATCAAGTCCATTCAGAAAGCGGCTAACTTCGGTCGTGACAAGGCACTGGAAATCGAAGCGGCGGGCTTTGCCAAGCTGGCCAAGACATCGGTCGCACAGAGCTTGATCGGCTTGTTCCTGAACGATCAGGAACTCAAGCGCAAGGCCAAGGCCCATGACGAGATTGCCCGTGACGTCAAGCAGGCGGCCGTGCTGGGCGCCGGTATCATGGGCGGTGGCATCGCCTATCAGTCGGCGGTCAAGGGCACCCCGATCCTGATGAAGGATATCCGCGAAGAGGCCATCGAGCTTGGGTTGAACGAAGCGTCCAAACTGCTGGGCAATCGGGTCGAGAAAGGTCGGCTGACACCGGCCAAGATGGCCGAGGCGCTCAATGCGATTCGCCCGACGCTGTCCTACGGTGATTTCGCCCACGTCGACATCGTGGTCGAGGCAGTGGTCGAAAACCCGAAGGTCAAGCAGGCCGTGCTTGCCGAGGTGGAAGGGCAGGTGAGGGAGGATGCGATCCTGGCATCCAATACCTCGACCATTTCCATCAATCTGCTGGCAAAAGCGTTGAAGCGCCCGGAAAACTTCGTGGGCATGCACTTCTTCAACCCGGTGCACATGATGCCGCTGGTGGAAGTGATTCGTGGCGAAAAATCCAGTGAAGCGGCAGTCGCCACCACCGTCGCCTACGCCAAGAAAATGGGCAAGAACCCGATCGTGGTCAACGACTGTCCAGGGTTTTTGGTCAACCGCGTCCTGTTCCCGTACTTCGGCGGCTTCGCCAGGCTGGTCAGCGCGGGGGTGGACTTCGTGCGCATCGACAAGGTCATGGAAAAATTCGGCTGGCCCATGGGCCCAGCGTACCTGATGGACGTGGTGGGCATCGACACCGGGCATCATGGCCGTGACGTCATGGCCGAGGGGTTCCCCGATCGTATGAAGGATGAGCGCCGCTCGGCCATCGACGCCTTGTACGATGCCAACCGCCTGGGCCAGAAAAACGGCAAGGGCTTCTACGCCTATGAAACCGACAAGCGCGGCAAGCCGAAAAAGGTCGCCGATGCCAGCGTGCTCGAGGTGCTCAAGCCCATCGTGTACGAGCAGCGTGAAGTCAGTGACGAGGACATCGTCAACTGGATGATGATCCCGCTGTGCCTGGAAACCGTGCGCTGCCTTGAAGATGGCATCGTCGAGACCGCCGCCGAGGCGGACATGGGCCTGGTCTACGGCATTGGCTTCCCACCCTTCCGCGGCGGTGCGCTGCGCTACATCGATACCCTGGGTGTAGCCGAATTCGTCGCCCTGGCCGATCGCTATGCCGACCTGGGACCGCTGTACCACCCGACCGCCAAGCTGCGTGAGATGGCCAAGACGGGCCAGCGCTTCTTCAACTGAGCGGTCAACGAGCTAGAGCGAGAGATTTGATATGAGCCTTAATCCAAGAGACGTGGTGATCGTCGACTTCGGTCGCACGCCAATGGGCCGCTCCAAGGGTGGCATGCACCGTAATACCCGCGCCGAAGACATGTCGGCGCACCTGATCAGCAAGTTGCTTGAGCGCAACGACAAGGTCGATCCCAAGGAAGTCGAGGACGTAATCTGGGGCTGTGTGAACCAGACCCTGGAGCAGGGCTGGAACATCGCCCGCATGGCATCGCTGATGACCCAGATTCCGCACACGTCCGCGGCGCAGACCGTCAGCCGGTTGTGCGGCTCGTCGATGAGCGCGCTGCACACCGCCGCCCAGGCCATCATGACCGGCAACGGCGACGTGTTCGTGGTAGGCGGCGTCGAGCACATGGGGCACGTGAGCATGATGCATGGCGTAGACCCCAACCCGCATCTGGCGCTGCATGCGGCCAAGGCTTCGGGCATGATGGGCCTGACGGCCGAGATGCTGGGCAAGATGCACGGCATTACGCGTGAGCAGCAGGACCAGTTCGGCCTGCGCTCGCACCAGCTGGCGCACAAGGCCACCGTGGAGGGCAAGTTCAAGGATGAGATCATTCCCATGCAGGGGTATGACGAGAATGGTTTCCTGAAAGTGTTCGACTTCGACGAAACCATTCGTCCGGAAACCACCCTCGAGGGCCTGGCGTCGCTCAAGCCGGCCTTCAACCCCAAAGGTGGAACGGTGACCGCAGGCACTTCTTCCCAGATCACCGACGGTGCGTCGTGCATGATCGTGATGTCGGGGCAGCGTGCAATGGACCTGGGTATCGAGCCTCTGGCGGTCATTCGTGCCATGGCTGTGGCTGGCGTCGACCCCGCGATCATGGGCTATGGCCCAGTGCCGGCCACCCAGAAAGCCCTCAAGCGCGCGGGCTTGAGCATGGCCGACATTGACTTCATCGAACTCAACGAGGCGTTCGCCGCACAGGCCCTGCCTGTGTTGAAAGACTTGAAAGTGCTCGACAAGATGAATGAGAAGGTTAACCTGCACGGCGGTGCGATCGCCTTGGGCCACCCGTTTGGTTGCTCCGGGGCGCGTATTTCCGGCACCCTGCTCAACGTCATGAAGCAAAATGGCGGCACGCTGGGGATTGCGACCATGTGTGTCGGCCTTGGCCAAGGTATTACCACTGTATTCGAACGCGTCTAAGGCGCAGGAGAAAGACAGCGACCGGGGCCTTGTGCCCCGGTTTTGTTTTTTCGGTTTCAATCGAACCAGGAGGTAGTCCACATGCAGATCCAGCCAGGTGTGTACCGGCATTACAAGGGCCCGGAGTACCGTGTGTTCAGTGTCGCGCGGCACTCTGAGAGCGAGGAGTGGATGGTGTTCTACCAATGCCTGTATGGTGATTACAGCTTCTGGGTGCGCCCGCTGTCGATGTTCCGCGAGTCGGTGGAAGTCGACGGCGAACAGGTGCCACGCTTTGCGTTGATCAAGGCCGAAGAGGGGTTGTGCGGGAGGTCGGCCAAGTCGCAGGCGTGATGTTCTGAACTTGACCTCGCAGTTTCGCCACTATATATAGCGGTGCCGCGTCTGGTACCTGACGTGTTTTCAATCTTCAGATTCAGGAATACTCCGATCCATGGGCAAATCGCTGGTCATTGTGGAATCCCCGGCCAAGGCCAAGACCATCAACAAGTACCTGGGCAACCAGTACGTGGTGAAGTCGAGTATCGGCCATATCCGAGACCTTCCCACCAGCGGTTCGGCGAGCGCGAGCAAAGAGCCGGCCGCCAAGCGTGGCAAGGCGGCAGGTGAGGCACCGGCCCTTTCGCCCAAAGAGAAGGCGCGCCGCCAATTGGTTGCACGCATGGGCGTCGACCCGGACCAGGGCTGGAAAGCCAAGTACGAGATCCTTCCTGGCAAGGAAAAGGTGATCGACGAGCTGCGCCGCCTGGCCAAGGATGCCGACACCATCTACCTCGCGACCGACTTGGACCGCGAAGGGGAGGCAATCGCCTGGCACCTGCGTGAAGCCATCGGCGGCGACGACACCCGCTACAAGCGCGTGGTGTTCAACGAAATCACCAAGAAGGCCATTCAGGAAGCGTTTTCGCAGCCTGGTGAGCTCGACATTGATCGGGTCAACGCGCAGCAGGCGCGTCGTTTTCTCGACCGTGTGGTGGGCTACATGGTGTCCCCGCTGCTGTGGTCCAAGATTGCCCGCGGCCTGTCGGCCGGGCGGGTGCAGTCGGTAGCCGTCAAGCTGGTGGTCGAGCGTGAACGCGAGATTCGCGCCTTCATTCCTCAGGAATACTGGGAAATCCATGCCGATCTCGGCACCGCCAAGAACGCCAAGGTTCGCTTCGAAGTCGCCCGTGAAAATGGCGAGGCCTTCAAGCCGCTGAACGAAACCCAGGCCATGGCCGCGCTGGAGAAGCTCAAGGCATCGAGCTACAGCGTCGTCAAGCGTGAAGACCGCCCGACTAGCAGCAAGCCATCGGCGCCCTTCATCACCTCGACCCTGCAACAGGCAGCGAGCAATCGCCTGGGGTTCGGCGTGAAGAAAACCATGATGATGGCCCAGCGTCTGTATGAAGCGGGTTACATCACCTACATGCGTACCGATTCGACCAACTTGTCGAGCGATGCGCTGGAAATGGCGCGCAGCTACATCGAGCGCGAATTCGGCAAGCAGTACCTGCCCGAAACGCCGCAGGTGTACGGCAGCAAGGAAGGGGCCCAGGAGGCGCACGAAGCCATCCGGCCGTCGGACGTGAGCACCCACCCGACCAAGCTCAGCGGTATGGAGCGCGATGCCGAGCGGTTGTACGAGCTGATCTGGCGTCAGTTCCTGGCCTGCCAGATGCCGCCGGCCCAGTACCTGTCCACCAGCGTGACCGTGGCAGCGGGCAGCTTCGAGCTGCGTGCCAAGGGCCGCATCCTGAAGTTCGACGGTTACACCCGCGTGTTGCCGCAGCAGAGCAAGCCTGGCGAAGACGACGTGCTGCCTGAGATGGTGCAGGGTGAAGCGCTCAAGCTGATGCAGCTTGACCCTAGCCAGCACTTCACCAAGCCGCCTGCCCGGTTCACCGAGGCCAGCCTGGTCAAGGAAATGGAAAAACGCGGCATTGGCCGACCATCGACCTACGCGGCGATCATCTCGACCATTCAGGACCGTGGCTATGTAACGTTGCACAACCGTCGCTTCTATTCGGAAAAGATGGGCGACATCGTGACCGAGCGGCTCTCCGAGAGTTTCTCCAATTTGATGGACTACGGTTTCACCGCCGGCATGGAGGAAAACCTCGACGACGTCGCCCACGGCGAGCGCGACTGGAAGAACGTGCTGGACGAGTTCTACGGCGACTTCAGCAAGAAATTGCAGACGGCCGAATCCAGCGAACATGGTATGCGCGCCAATCAGCCGACGATGACCAACATTCCTTGCAAGGAGTGCGGTCGCCCGATGATGATTCGTACAGCGTCCACGGGCGTGTTCCTGGGCTGCTCCGGTTACAGCCTGCCACCTAAAGAGCGCTGCAAGTCCACGGTCAACCTCGTGCCTGGTGACGAGATCGCTGCTGACGATGAGGGCGAATCGGAGTCGCGCGTGCTGCTTGGCAAGCACCGCTGCCCAGTTTGCGCAACGGCGATGGACGCTTACCTGCTCGATGAAAAGCACAAGCTGCACATTTGCGGGAACAACCCTGATTGCCCGGGTTACGAGATCGAAGAGGGCAGCTATCGCATCAAGGGCTACGAAGGCCCAAGCCTTGAGTGCGACAAGTGCGGCAGCGAAATGCAGCTCAAGACCGGACGCTTCGGCAAGTTCTTCGGGTGCACCAACCCTGCGTGCAAGAACACCCGCAAGCTGCTCAAAAGCGGTGAAGCGGCGCCGCCGAAGATGGACAAAGTCGACATGCCCGAGCTTAAGTGCGAGAAGGTGGACGACACCTATGTGCTGCGCGATGGTGCTTCGGGGCTGTTCCTGGCTGCCAGCCAGTTCCCGAAGAACCGCGAAACACGTGCGCCCCTGGTGTGCGAGATTGTCCCGCACAAACATGAAATCGATCCCAAGTACCATTTCTTGTGCGAAGCGCCGCAGAAAGACCCCGAGGGTCGACCAACCGTAATTCGCTACAGTCGCAAGACCAAGGAGCAGTACGTCCAGTCGGAAGTGGACGGCAAGCCCACGGGTTGGAAAGCGTTTTACGATGGCAAGGCCTGGAAAGTCGAAGACAAGCGCTGAGTTCCAGCGTCCAGGGATGGGGCCGTGCTGCGGTCTTTCGTGAGCTGATATCACGAAAGGCCGCAGCACGGCCCCTTTCATTTATGATGCAGCAATCCGCTAAGCCACTTGATGGGAGGGCAGCACATGGCCCAGGAGCTCTATACCCGCACTAATCAAAAACTGTACTTTGCCGGGCTGGCACTGGAATCGATGGCCAGGGCTGAACAGAGCCAGGCCATGAACGCCCAGGGGCTGGTGCAGGCTGAGCGGGAGTCGGCCTTGTTTCATCTGCATGGTGCCTTGCTTGGCCTATGTCACGAAATCAGTGGTTACTACCGCTTGCCTGCGCTGGCAAGCGTTGAGCAGGCTCTGGCGCAGGACGCCTTCAATGGCATCGCCATACCAGAAGTTGCCGAGCTCCTGGAGCTTGCCCGGCAACGGGAAACCTGGCTGGCGCAGATGCTGGCTGCCTATGCTGACTTGTTCCGAGCGCCTGTGATGCGCAAACCACCCAAGACTGACGTCACCCAGCCGTTGATCCAGGCGGTCAGCCTCGATGAGCAGGTGCCTGCGCCGCTGTCCCGTGCCGAGCTTGAGGCGTGGCGCAGCGATCTCAAGGCACTCGTCAGGCGTTTTCGCGATGCGTTGAGTGAGTGCTGACAGCGTCGAGCGCTGGTACAATGCTCGCCTTTCGTGGAGAACCGCCCTTTATGTCTACGTCTTTTCTGGAAATTGTCGAGTTGCCTGATGGCCGCATCGAACTGCGTCGCGCCGAGGATGAAGGCTCACTGGTAACCCTGGATTTCTCAGAGGATGCCAAAGTATTCCTGCAGGGTCAGCACGTCGAGGTGGCCAAAGCCATGCTCAGCGTGGGTGTGCAGATGGCTGGACGGCTTGTGGATGGCGAGCTCGAACGTGACGAAGGGCCGCGCGTTCTGCACTGAAACGCGCAGTCGTGAGATGGCTGCCACCGGCCTGGCCGGTGTCGGCGGCAAACGTATCGAACAAATGAGTGTGGGAGTGTCGGAAAAGCGTTGCGCTTTTTGGGCGTTCTTTACTCGTCATGGCGAGCATGGCCTGGAGCGGTCAGGCCGGTAGTACGAATGCCGCAGTGTCAGCCGAAACGAATGTTCAGGCTTTGCGCGTTACCTACGCTTGCCGCACGCAACAGCAGCTGACGTGCGTTGGCATTGATGCTCCCCAACCAGCTGACCACGGTATGGCTACGGCCCAGGCGCAAGGCTTCGCACGCCAACTGCAAGGGAAGCTGGTTGCCCCGCGGATGAAGCAGCAGAATGCGTTCGCGGTTGAGCCCAGCCCTGCGCAGCCAGGCCTGTGTCAGGCTCGACGGTGGTGCAATGAGGGTCAACCAGCGTGTTTCGTCTTCTTCGCTGAGTTCGCGTAGCACAGGTGCCAGCAAGGTGTGACAGTGACTAGGGGCGCCGTGCAGTGACAATTCGCTGAACAGGTCGGGCATGTCGCTCTTGCGCGCCAGTTCGCTGGCCTTGAGGCCAGGCAGGACAGGCTGGGCGAGGAATGCTTCGAACAGCGGCAACTGGACTTGCTCGGTTGTATGGGTGAATGGCTGCATGACGCCTCCTGATTCAGCGGCGAATGACGCCGACGCTCAAGCCCTCGATCACCAGTTCCTGATCTTTCAGGTTGACTTCGATAGGGGCAAATTCCGGGTTTTCGGCCAGCAGCCAAACCTTGTTGCCTTCGCGCTTGAAGCGCTTGACGGTGACTTCGTCGCCGATGCGCGCCACGACGATCTGGCCGTTGCGGGCTTCGCGGCAGGTATGCACCGCCAATAGGTCGCCATCGAGGATGCCGACGTTCTTCATGCTCATGCCGTGCACACGCAATAGATAGTCGGCCTGGGGGTGGAAGAAGGCTGGGTTGATGTTGCAGGATTGCTCGATATGTTGCTCGGCAAGGATCGGGGCGCCGGCAGCAACGCGGCCGATGATCGGGAGCCCGGCTTCTTCGGCCTTGGCTTCGAGGCCGGGAATGCGAATGCCTCGGGAGGCGCCTGGCGTCATCTCGATAGCGCCTTTACGGGCCAGCGCCTTTAGATGCTCTTCGGCGGCATTGGGTGACTTGAAGCCCAGCTCCTGGGCAATCTCGGCACGAGTCGGCGGAAAGCCGTTGTCCTCGAGGCTGCGCTTGATGAAGGCGAGGATTTCGGCTTGGCGTGGCGTCAGTTTCAACATGATCAGCGCTCTGTCTTTTTGTACAGTGCCTGGGATTATATACAGTATTCGGCGCGCCGCAAGCTCTCCCACCGCCCAGGCCAGCTGATGGCCACGGATTACACCGCGTTCGCCGCCAAACGCCCTCGCATCGGTATGGTTGACCGGCCGGTCACGAACGCTTGACAGAAGGGGGGTTGAAACGTATGTTTCAAACACCTGTTTGTATGGCGGAGTGCTTGGAGTAGTCATGGCCCAATCGGAAACCGTTGAACGCATCCTCGATGCTGCCGAGCAGCTGTTCGCCGAGCGCGGGTTCGCCGAAACCTCGTTGCGGCTGATCACCAGTAAGGCCGGCGTTAACCTGGCGGCGGTGAATTACCACTTCGGTTCCAAGAAAGCGCTGATCCAGGCGGTCTTCTCTCGTTTCCTGGGGCCATTCTGCGCCAGCCTTGAGCGCGAGCTGGAGCGGCGCCAGGCCCGCCCCGAGCACAAGCCTACCCTCGAAGAGTTACTGGAGATGCTGGTCGAGCAAGCCCTTGCCGTGCAGCCGCGCAGCAACAACGACCTGTCGATCTTCATGCGGCTGCTGGGCCTGGCGTTCAGCCAGAGCCAAGGCCATTTGCGCCGTTACCTCGAAGACATGTATGGCAAGGTGTTCCGCCGCTACATGTTGCTGGTCAACGAAGCCGCGCCACGCATTCCTCCGCTCGAATTGTTCTGGCGTGTGCATTTCATGCTCGGGGCTGCTGCGTTCAGCATGTCGGGCATCAAGGCGCTGCGAGCCATCGCCGAGACTGATTTTGGCATCAACACCTCCATCGAGCAGGTGATGCGCTTGATGGTGCCGTTCCTGGCTGCCGGCATGCGTGCCGATACCGGCGTCACCGATGCGGCCATGGCCAGCGCCCAGTTGCGCCCGCGCAGCAAGACTGTCAGCGGTGCAGCCCCCGCCAAGGCATGAACTCGCCAGTCGCCAGCCCTAAGCGGGCTTTCCCCTGTCTCTATTGAAGGATTTCTCATGACCGCCAGCCTGCAAGGCTCCTTGATGGTGGATATCGCCGGTACTTGGCTGACCGCCGAAGACCGGCAGCTGTTGCGCCAGCCCGAAGTGGGGGGGGTGATCATCTTCGCCCGCAACATCGACAGCCCGCGCCAGGTGCGTGCGTTGTGCGCGTCCATTCGTGCGCTGCGCCCGGACCTGATCCTGGCCGTCGACCAGGAGGGCGGTCGGGTACAGCGTCTGCGCCAGGGGTTCGTGCGCCTGCCGGCGATGCGTGCCCTGGCCGACACTGCCAATGCCGAGTACCTGGCCGAACAATGTGGCTGGTTGATGGCGACCGAAGTCCTTGCCGTTGGCCTGGACCTGAGCTTCGCTCCGGTGCTGGACTTGGATCACCAGCGCAGCGCGGTGGTGGGCAGCCGCGCCTTCGAAGGTGATCCGCTGCGGGCTACGCAATTGGCCGGCGCGTTCATCCGCGGCATGAACGCGGCAGGCATGGCTGCCTGTGGCAAACATTTCCCAGGCCATGGTTGGGCAGAAGCCGATTCCCACGTGGCGATACCCACTGACGAGCGTAGCCTGGAGCAACTGCGTGGGGCAGACCTGGTGCCGTTCAGCCGCCTGAGTGGTCAATTGGCAGCAGTGATGCCTGCCCATGTGATCTACCCGCAGGTCGACAACCGTCCGGCAGGCTTTTCCCGCCGGTGGCTGCAAGATATTTTGCGCGGCGAGCTAGGTTTCGACGGGGTCATCTTCAGTGACGACCTGTCCATGGCCGGTGCTCATGTGGTCGGTGATGCGGCCAGCCGCATCGAGGCCGCGTTCAGTGCCGGGTGCGACATGGGGCTGGTTTGCAACGACCGTGCTGCGGCCGAACTGGCGCTGGGTGCTGCTCAGCGTATGCAGGTCACGCCGTCACCTCGGATCGCCAGCATGCGCGGCCAAGGCACCGCCTGCACCGATTATCGCCAGCATCCGCGTTGGCTGCAGGCGCTGTGTGCGCTCAAGGACGCGCAGTTGATCGACTAGCCGCTCATCGTCCAGCAGCTGTCGGAACGCGTATACCCAGCGGGTACGCGTTCCGACAGCTGCTACCGACCGCGCTTGCCCGGCAACGGGGCAAACAGCGCCTCTATTTCCTCGTCCCCCAGTCGCCATTGCCCGGCCTTGCCACCGTCTAGCAGGCTGGCAGCCAGCGCTGCTTTTTCCTGCTGTAACAGCTGAATCTTTTCCTCCACCGTGCCGCGGGTGATCAGCTTGAACACGAACACAGGCTTGTCCTGGCCAATGCGGTAGGCCCGGTCGGTCGCCTGGTTTTCGCTGGCTGGGTTCCACCACGGGTCGTAATGGATGACGGTGTCGGCTGCCGTCAGGTTCAAGCCCACCCCGCCTGCCTTGAGGCTGATCAGAAAGACCTGGCTGTCCCCCTCCTGGAACTGCTGGACAGGGGTGCGGCGGTCGCGAGTGTCGCCAGTCAACAGGCTGTAACGGATGCTGCGCTTTTTCAGTTCCTGCTCGATCAACGACAGCATCGAGGTGAACTGGGAGAACAGCAGCACGCGGCGGCCTTCGCCCATCAGCTCTTCGAGCATCTCCAGCAGCGCGCCCAGCTTGCCCTTGTCGCTCTGGTTGCCCTTGATGTCCACGCCCTTGACCAGGCGCAAGTCGCAACACACCTGTCGCAGCTTGAGCAGTGCATCGAGGATGACGATCTGGCTGCGTGCGGCACCGTTGCGGGCTACCTCGTCGCGAACCTTCTTGTCCATCGCCACCCGCACGGCCTCGTAGGTGTCACGCTGTGCGTCACTCAGTTCGACCCAGTGCACCAGCTCTGTCTTGGCTGGCAGCTCGGTGGCGACCTGCTCTTTCGTGCGGCGCAGCAGGAAGGGGCGAATGCGCGTGATCAGGTGGGTCAGGCGCTCGGTATTGCCCTGGCGCTCGATAGGCGTGCGGTAGTCCTGATTGAAGCGCTTGAGGTCACCCAGCCAGCCGGGCATCAGGAAGTGGAAGATCGACCACAGCTCGCCGAGATTGTTTTCCATCGGTGTACCGGTCAGGCACAGGCGCTGGGTAGCCTGCAGTTGGCACACGGCCATGGCTGCCTTGCTGGTGCTGCTCTTGATGTTCTGCGCCTCGTCGAGCAACAGCAGGTGCCATGGCTGTGCACGCAAATGCGCAAGATCGCGGGGTACCAGTGCATAGGTGGTCAGGATGAGGTCGTAATCCTGCAGGCGGGCGAAATGCTTGCTGCGGGCTGGCCCGTGCAGGGCCAGCACCCGAAGGCCGGGTGCGAAGCGCTGCGCCTCGTCCAGCCAGTTGGGTATCAGGCTGGTCGGCATGACAGCCAGTGCTGGCGCGCCTAAACGGCCCGCTTCTTTTTCCAGCAGCACATGGGCCAGGGCCTGCAAGGTCTTGCCCAGGCCCATGTCATCCCCAAGGATGCCACCGGTGCCCATTTCCCGCAGTGCTTGCAGCCAGTTGAGCCCTTGCTGCTGGTAGCCGCGCAGGTTGGCTTGCAAGCCGGCAGGGGGGGCGACCTGCAGATCCCTGGCATCGCGCAGGCGGCGACCCAGGTCGCGCACATGCTCACCGCCTTCCCAATGCAGGGGCAGCGCTTCGATCCCGTTCAGGCGCGCAGCGTCTGCTCGGCTCATGCGCAGTGCCGTCCCGGCCTCAGGTTCGCTCAGGTAGAGCTCGCCCAAGGTCGTCATCACGGCCTTGACCCGGCCATAAGGCAGAGCCACGCGCAGGGCAGGGGCATCGATCCGGCCGCGGTTGAGATCGATCAGCAGGTGCTCCTCGTCGTTGCGCTTGGCCAGTTCGCTGGGGCGTAGCAGCTCAGGGCTGTTGCGCAACAGTTGCAGGACGATGGGCAGCAGGCTGTGCCGCTGCCCTTCGACGACGATACCCAACTCAAGGTCGAACCATTCACGGCCTGGCGTTTCATCGACCGTGGCGTACCAGTCTTCTACCTCCTGCAAGTCGAACGCGAAGTCGCGGTTGACGTCCACCTGCCAGCCCGCTTCACGCAGCTGGGGCAGGTTGGTGCGCACGAATTGCAGCCAGGCCTCGTCGTCGGGAAGCAGGAACATTTCGCCGGCGCTGTCGGGCAGTGCTTTGCTCTGCCGGGTCGCGACCTTGAACCCCATGTCACGCAGGACATTGCGCAGGGCTTGCTCAGCCTTGGGCTGGCGGCTGATGCGCTGGCTCACGCTGCCCACCAGACGCGTCAGCGGCTTGTCGGTATTGCCGCTGGCCGACAGGCCGTCGTAGTCGAACGACAACGCGGCGCGGTGCTGCATCTGGCGCTGCATGCGACCGGTCTTGGGCATGTAGGCGGTGAACTCCAGGCTCCCAAGTACCAGGTGCGCGGTGGGCTGAATGTCATCGACGTGTTGCTCCTGGACCTCGGTCGGTGTCGGCACGGCATGGCTCAAGGCGTTGAGCTTGTGGCTGAGCGGCACGACCAGGTGCTCCGGCACCTCGGGCGCGAGGGTCAGTTGCATCGCAACGTGGGGGTTTAGCTCATGCTCCAGGACGCCGATCTCATGGGTGACCATGTCCAGGTAGTACAGCGGAAGCAATGGGATGACGCAGTTGGATTTATCCTCGCCAGTGAACCACAAGCCACGGTACGCACCATTGTCCAGGCGCACCCAGCGAAACTCGCCCTGGCGCACCGGCCCGGGCTGCAGTGGTGGTTGAGTGTCGAACAGGTACAGCCGGCCCGTGTCGATAATGCGCTGAAGCAACTCACCGCCTTCGCCCCCGGTCAGCCTGTAGCCCCGCTCCTGGCCGCCCCCCTGGTTGAGCGAGGAGAGTAGACGCAGGATGCGTGCGTCTTCTTCGGTCACGAATTTTGGCCGGTCGTACAGGAAGTCGTAGACCGATTGCACCCGGCTGAAGCGAATGCCGTCTTCGGTTTCGGTGCCTTTGCGCACGACCACCGAGCAACTGGCATCGTCCTGAAGGTGCAGGTTGTAGCAGACCGAGCGCCCGCGCTTGTCCTTGCCGGGTTTGACCGGTGCGGGCGCTTGCTCGAGATTGCTGAGCCAATACTGAAGCTCGGCTGACATCTGTGCAGAGGTGGGCTGGGCTATGGGTGGCTTGTCGAAGGGGTCGCTGATCAGCAGCAGCGCGGCTGCGCAATGCTTGCAGTTGTACCCCACAGGGCAACTGCAGTCGCCCTCGACGATGCAGCGCCCGGCATGCACGCTCACTTCGATGGTCTGCCTGTAGGTTTGTCCCGCACTGCCTTCGCACAGCGCAGAAAACCTTTGCCCGTCCAGGTACGCAAGCTCAGCCTTGCCCTCGCTCGCATAGACCTCGCCTCGCTTAAGAGCACCTGCATCGAAACATTCGATCCAGTTGGGGTACTCGTTCAGCAGCTCGAAGGCATCAGGTCCTTTACGTCTCATGGGTCACTGCTCCAGCATGTCCTGCGACGGCATCTTGGGTGTGCCGGGTGGGGTGATCTTCAACAGCATGGCCAGATGACCGCCGTCCAGGTAGGTCAGTTGTCCGCCTTTCACATTGCTGTTGGCCTGCCGAAATTGCTCGCTCTGCAGCACGCTGCCGTTGCCGTCGAGCTGGTTGACCCATAGGTTGGCTTCGACCTGGATGAAGCGACCCTGGGTGATGCTCAGGTTGCCCTCGATCGGGAAATGGCCGAACTGCTCGGTACCTTCACCGAATGCGATGCGACTGGGCCCATCGCCTACCTGCTGTTGCCAGGCCCGGTGCATGAGTACCGTGTAGTCGGCCGTGGCGCTCAAGCGTGTGGCCTCGTCTTCGAGCACCGGGCGCTGCTCTGCGCCTTTGTCCAGCCGTGGCGCGCCAGCGCTCCAGTCTTCAGGCGCGAACGGGCTGGTGAACGCGGGTACGTTGTTCTGCCTTACCAGGATCATTTCGACCTGATACGGGCCCTGGGCGAATGCCGCTGGGGCAAACGCCACCAGCAGCAGGGTCAGACAGCGAATGGCGCGCATGGATCTTCCTTAGGCAGGCTTTGGTGTCAGGCGCTCGAACAGCGCCTCAAGGGTGTTAAAACGCTCATCAGGCCGCTCCATCGGGACCATGAAGCGGAACTGGGTGGCGCCTTCGAACTTGTAGCGCTTGGGCTGGCTCTGGATCAGCTTGATCAGGGTCAGAGGATCGACCGGCGTTTCGGCCTCGAACTCGAGCTTGCCGCCATTGGGGCCAGCGTCGACTTTCTTGATGCCCAGTTTCTCCGCCTGCAACTTGAGCAGCGTCAGGCGCATGAGGTTCTTGGTGGGCTCTGGCAGAAGGCCGAAGCGGTCGATCATCTCGACCTGCAGGTCCTTGAGCCCTTCCTCATCGGCCGCCGAGGCGATGCGCTTGTACAGGATCAGCCGCGCATGCACGTCCGGCAGGTAGTCCTCGGGGATCAGGGCTGGCAGGCGTAGGTTGATTTCCGGGCCGCCGCCCAGCGGTTGTTCCAGGTTGGGCTGGGTGCCCTTGCGGATCGCTTTGACGGCGCGCTCGAGCATTTCCATGTACAGGGTAAAGCCCACCGCCTGGATCTGACCGCTCTGGCCGTCCCCGAGCAACTCGCCAGCCCCGCGGATTTCCAGGTCGTTGGTCGCGAGCACGAACCCGGCACCCAGGTCCTGGGTGTTGGCGATGGCTTCGAGGCGTTTTTCGGCGTCGCCGCTGACCTTCTGGCGCGTTGGCGTCAGCAGGTAGGCATAGGCCTGGTGGTGGCTGCGACCGACCCGGCCACGCAATTGGTGCAACTGGGCCAGGCCGAACTTGTCGGCACGCTCGATGACGATGGTGTTGGCGCTGGGTACGTCGATGCCGGTTTCGATGATGGTCGAGGCCACCAGCACGTTGAAGCGCTTGTGATAGAAGTCGCTCATCACCTGCTCCAGCTCGCGCTCGCGCATCTGGCCGTGACCAATGCCGATACGCGCCTCGGGGACCAGTTCAGCCAGGTCGGCGGCGCATTTCTCGATGGTTTTTACATCGTTGTGCAGGTAGTACACCTGGCCACCGCGCAGCAGTTCGCGCAGCAGCGCTTCCTTGACGGTGCTGTTGTTCTGTTCCATGACGAAGGTGCGTACCGACAGGCGCCGGGCCGGCGGCGTGGCGATGATCGACAGATCGCGCATGCCCGCCACAGCCATGTTCAAGGTGCGCGGGATGGGCGTGGCGGTCAGGGTCAGGATGTCCACTTCGCTGCGCAGCGCCTTGAGCTGCTCTTTCTGGCGCACCCCGAAACGATGCTCTTCGTCGATGATGGCCAGGCCCAGGTCCTTGAAGCGTACGTCGTCCTGGAGCAGCTTGTGGGTGCCGATCAGGATGTCGATCTTGCCCTCGGCCAGCTCGGCCGCGGCGTTGGCCACTTCCTTGGCCGACTTGAAGCGGCTCATCACCTCGACGGTGACCGGCCAGTCCGCAAAACGGTCGCGGAAACTGTTGTAATGCTGCTGGGCCAGCAGGGTGGTGGGCACCAGCACAGCCACCTGGCGACCGCTGTGCACGGCGATGAACGCTGCACGCATGGCGACCTCGGTCTTGCCGAAGCCCACGTCGCCGCACACCAGGCGATCCATGGGCTTGGGCGCCAGCATATCGGCGCGTACCGCTTCGATGGCCGCTTGCTGGTCGGGGGTTTCTTCGAACGGGAAGCCTGCGCTGAACGTGGCGTAGTCGGCGGCCGGGTCGGCGAACGCGTAACCCTTGCGCGCTGCACGGCGGGCATAGATGTCGAGCAGCTCGGCGGCGACGTCGCGTACCTGTTCGGCGGCCTTGCGCTTGGCTTTCTGCCAGGTTTCCGAGCCCAGGCGGTGCAGGGGCGCCAGCGCGTCATCGCTGCCGGTGTAGCGGGCGATCAGGTGCAGGTTGGCAACCGGTACGTAGAGCTTGGCGCCCTCGGCGTATTGGAGGGTCAGGAACTCGGCGGCCTGGCCGTCGATTTCCAGCGTCGCCAGGCCCAGGTAGCGGCCCACGCCATGATCGATATGCACCACCGGCGCGCCTTCACGCAGCTCGGTCAGGTTCTTGATGACGGCATCGTTGGCGGTTTCACCGCGCTTGTCGCGGCGGCGGCGCTGCATCACCCGCTGACCGAACAGCGGGCTTTCGGCGATCAGGGCCATGGCCGGGTCGTCGAGCAGCAGGCCTTCGTCGAGCGGTGCGATGGTGATGTTCAGGCGTTCGCTACCGGTGACGAAGTCGGTCCAGCCTTCGACCGTGTTCGGGCGCAGCTTGAGCCGTTCGAGCAGCTCAAGCAGCACTTCGCGGCGTCCGGCCGATTCTGCGGTGAACAACACGCGCCCATCGAACTGGTCGAGAAACCCTGCCAATGCCGCCAGCGGCTGGTTGGCCTTGGCTTCGATGGCAAGGTCAGGCAGGGGGCGAGCGGCGAAGCGCTGGCGCCCGGCGCCTGGGTCCAGGTCATCGCGGCTGACCACCACCCGTGGCCACTGCTTGAGGCGCGCGAAACAGTCTTCAACCGGCATGAACAGCTCGGCCGGCGGCAGCAAGGGCCGGCTCAGGTCGCCCCGGCGGTCCTCGTAGCGCCCGCGTACGTCGTTCCAGAAGTGTTCGGCCGCCTGCTCAACGCCCGGCAGCGAAAACACCTGGGTATCGGCCGGCAGGTAGTCGAACAGGGTCGAGGTTTCTTCGAAGAACAGCGGTAGGTAATACTCGATACCGGACGGGATGATGCCGCTGGCCAGGTCCTGGAAGATCGCGCTGCGGCGAAAATCCACGTCGAAACGCTCGCGAAAGCGTGCCTTGAACCGGGTGACTTCCTCTTTTTGCATCGGAAATTCGCGTGCCGGCAGCAGGCGAATGGAGTCGACCTTGTCGATCGAGCGCTGGGTCTCGGGGTCGAACGTGCGCAGCGTTTCGATTTCGTCGTCGAACAGGTCGATACGGTAGGGCAACTTGCTGCCCATCGGGAACAGGTCGATCAAGGCCCCACGCACGGCGAACTCGCCATGCTCATAGACGGTGTCCACGCAGCGGTAACCACTGGCTTCCAGGCGGCTGCGCATCTGCTCCACATCGATGGTCTGGCCCACGTCCAGCACCAGGCTGCTGCCCAGCAGGAAGCGGGTAGGGGCCAGGCGATGCAAGGCCGTGGTGATGGGCACTACCAGGATGCCGTGGCTCAGCTCCGGCAGCCGGTACAGGCTGGCGATGCGCTGGGAGATGATGTCCTGGTGGGGCGAGAACAGGTCGTAGGGCAGGGTCTCCCAGTCGGGAAACGGCAGCACCGGCAACTCGGGCGCGAAGAACTTCAGTTCCTGCTCCAGGCGGTCGGCGGCCTGGCTGTCTGCCGTCAGCAGCAGGGTGAAGCGGCCAGCGCTGCTGGCGGCCTCGGCGATGGCAAGGCTGAGGGCGGCACCGGGCAGGTTGCCCCAGGTTTGTTTGCCGGCGGTAGCCGACAGTTGCGGTAGGCGC
Source organism: Pseudomonas sp. WSY_20 (assembly GCF_043104335.1). Lineage (NCBI taxonomy): Bacteria > Pseudomonadati > Pseudomonadota > Gammaproteobacteria > Pseudomonadales > Pseudomonadaceae > Pseudomonas > Pseudomonas sp. WSY_20. Next base: position 94,676 of record NZ_JBICKP010000046.1, on the reverse strand, counting down.
AGAACTGACACGGGAGATTGCACTCCAAGCGTTTCGGCAAAGAGACCGATTGTACCGGTGACGCTGGCGGCTGTCAGGCTCCAATGGGGCAGGATGATCGATGTGCGTGACCACGACAGGCGCTCATTGCCGGTTACGCATCGGGGCGTCATAATGTAGCCCCTTTTTTCTGTCCCTACATGTGGAAGGTTCCCGTGACTCAGAAGCCCGACCAGTGTCTTGGTGAGTGGATTGATCGTGAAGCCCTGGCTGAAGCGATGATCCCGCTTATCGGTCAGCTCTACCGCAACAACAATGTGGTGAGCTCGATCTATGGCCGCAGCCTGATCAACCGTTCGGTTATCTCGATCCTCAAGGCACACCGCTTTGCGCGTCATCGCCAGACCGACGAAACCGAACTGTCCGTTCACGAGACATTCCCCCTGCTCAAGGCCATGAGCGAGCTGAAACTGGGCGCCGCCTCGGTCGACCTGGGCAAGCTGGCCAACAAGTTCAAGCTCGAAGGCAACGGCCGCAGCGCCGAGCAGTTCGTGCGTGAAGAACTGGCTGACGTGGTGGGCCAGCAGAACGCCGCCGCGCGCAAAGGCACCGACGTCGTGCTGTATGGTTTCGGCCGTATCGGTCGCCTGCTGGCGCGTATCCTGATCGAGAAGACCGGTGGTGGCGACGGCCTGCGCCTGCGTGCCATCGTCGTGCGCAAAGGCGCCGAGAACGATCTGGTCAAGCGTGCCAGCCTGCTGCGTCGTGATTCGGTGCATGGGCCGTTCGATGGCACCATCACCATCGACGAAGCCAACAACACCTTGACGGCCAACGGCAACCTGATCCAGATCATCTACGCCAAGAACCCGAGCGAAGTCGACTACACCCAGTACGGCATCGACAACGCGCTGATCGTGGACAACACCGGCGTATGGCGTGATGCCGACGGCCTGGGCCAGCACCTGGCCTGCCCGGGTGCCAGCCGCGTGATCCTCACTGCACCTGGCAAGGGTGCCCTGAAGAACATCGTGCATGGCATCAACCACGGCGAGATCACGGCCGATGACAAGATCATCTCCGCCGCCTCCTGCACCACCAACGCCATCGTGCCGGTGCTCAAGGCCGTCAACGACCAGTACGGCATCGTCAACGGCCACGTCGAAACCGTTCACTCGTTCACCAACGACCAGAACCTGATCGACAACTTCCACAAGGGCAGCCGCCGTGGCCGCGCCGCGCCGCTGAATATGGTCATCACCGAAACCGGTGCTGCCACCGCCGCCGCCAAGGCCCTGCCTGTGCTCAAGGGCAAGTTGACCGGCAACGCCATTCGCGTGCCGACGCCGAACGTGTCGATGGCAATCCTCAACCTGAACCTGGAAAAGGCCACCAGCCGCGAGGAAATCAACGAGTACCTGCGCCAGACGGCCATGCACTCGGACCTGCACAAGCAGATCGACTATGTGAGCTCCCAGGAAGTGGTCTCCACCGACTTCGTGGGTTCGCGCCACGCCGGTGTGGTAGACGCCGAAGCCACCATCTGCAACGATAATCGCGTCGTGCTCTACGTGTGGTATGACAACGAGTTCGGCTACAGCTGCCAGGTCGTGCGCGTGATGGAAGACATGGCCGGGGTCAACCCGCCTGCCTTTCCACGCTGATCGGCCAGTCAGACGCTGAACACACGGGAACCTTTGGGTTCCCGTTTTCGTTTGCGCTGCCGGGCAAGGGCGCTTGTCCTAGCAGAGCGCAGGGGGTCATCGAGTGACTCAGCGCAACATTTCAGGGACAATAACCGCCGTTTCGCAGGTGCCTGGGCGGTTTTTCCGTCTGAGCAGGCAGTGCAAGGTGGTCGAAAGCGTGGACAAGGATGATTGCCGCCAGGGAGACGGTGCTTTATGTAGTGCGGGCGAAATTGGCCTACGACGCGACCAAGGGTTAATGTGCGCGCCGTTCACGCTTGATTAGACTGCACCCGATTTTTCTCATGGCGCCGAGGCGGCATGATCGTGCGCCGCAAGCGACCGTGGCTTGCGGGCCAGTTCTGAAGGAGTACGCATGGCTGTCTACAACTACGACGTAGTGGTGCTGGGTTCCGGCCCGGCCGGGGAAGGTGCGGCAATGAACGCCGCCAAAGCAGGGCGCAAGGTGGCAATGGTCGACACCCGTCGCCAGGTCGGGGGGAACTGCACCCACCTGGGCACCATCCCGTCCAAGGCACTGCGTCACTCGGTGCGGCAGATCATGCAGTTCAACACCAACACCATGTTCCGCGCCATCGGCGAGCCGCGTTGGTTCTCTTTCCCGGACGTGCTCAAGAGCGCCGAAAAGGTCATCGCCAAGCAGGTGGCCTCGCGCACGGGCTACTACGCCCGCAACCGCGTCGACCTGTTCTTCGGCACCGGCAGCTTCGCTGACGAGCAGACCGTCGAAGTGGTCTGCCCCAATGGCGTGGTGGAAAAACTCAACGCCAAGCACATCATCATCGCCACCGGTTCGCGCCCCTACCGACCAGCAGACATCGACTTCAACCACCCGCGTGTGTACGACAGCGACACCATCCTCAGCCTCAGCCACACCCCGCGCAAGCTGATTGTGTATGGCGCCGGCGTGATCGGGTGCGAGTACGCCTCGATCTTCAGCGGCCTTGGTGTGCTGGTCGAGCTGGTGGACAACCGAGGGCAACTGCTCAGTTTCCTGGATTCGGAAATCTCCCAGGCCCTGAGCTACCACTTCAGCAACAACAACATCACCGTGCGCCACAACGAAGATTATGAGCGGGTCGAGGGCCTGGACAACGGCGTCATCCTGCACCTGAAGTCGGGCAAGAAGATCAAGGCCGATGCCTTGCTCTGGTGCAACGGGCGGACCGGCAATACCGACAAGCTTGGGCTGGAGAACATCGGCATCAAGGTCAACAGCCGCGGTCAGATCGAAGTGGACGAGGCCTACCGCACCAGCGTGCCGAATATCTACGGCGCAGGCGACGTGATCGGCTGGCCGAGCCTGGCCAGTGCCGCGCACGACCAGGGCCGCTCGGCCGCAGGCAGCATCGTCGACAACGGCAGCTGGCGTTTCGTCAACGATGTGCCGACGGGCATCTATACCATTCCGGAGATCAGCTCGATCGGCAAGAACGAGCAGGAACTGACCCAGGCCAAGGTGCCCTATGAAGTGGGCAAGGCCTTCTTCAAGAGCATGGCCCGGGCGCAGATCGCCGGTGAGCCCCAGGGCATGCTGAAAATCCTGTTCCACCGCGAGACCCTGCAGGTGCTGGGTGTGCACTGCTTCGGCTACCAGGCATCCGAGATCGTGCATATCGGCCAGGCAGTGATGAACCAGCCAGGCGAGCTGAACAACCTCAAGTACTTTGTGAACACCACGTTCAACTACCCGACCATGGCAGAGGCCTATCGGGTAGCGGCCTATGACGGTCTGAACCGGCTTTTTTGAGCGGCTCCGACCGGTGGCCTGAGCCGGTCGGAGAGACCGAATTCAACCCTGCCCGAGGGTGGTCCTGGCCAAACCGGGAAAGTCTGTAATCAGGCTGTCCACGCCAAAATCAGCGAGCCTGCGCATCAGCGCCGGCTCGTTGACCGTCCATACCGATACGTGCAAACCCTGCTTCTGCGCCTTTTGCAGGCGTTCCGGGGTGCACAACGTCCAATTCAGTGCCAGCATCTGGCAACCATAATTCTGTGCAACCTTCAGCGGGTCGAGCCAGGCGTATTCGGCCACCAGGCCGCGTTGCACGTCCGGCACCAATTCTTGAGCGGCGCCCAGCACTTCGCGTGAACTTGAGGTGATCGTCACCTTGTCCAGCAAGCCGAACTGCTGGGCCAGCTCGCGTATGGCCAGCACCGTAGTGGCTGCGCGGGTGCGCGAGGCGCTCTTGACTTCCAGCTGCCAGTGCTCGAACGGGCACTTCTCGAACAGCTCTTCCAGGCGTGGGATGGGGCAGGGCTGGACCCAGCCCGGGCCACCCTGACGTGCGTCGAGCTTGACCAGGTCTTCGGCCGGGTGCTCGACCACCTTGCCGCGCTTGCCGGTGGTGCGCTTGAGGGTAGGGTCATGGATCACCATCAGCTGGTTGTCGGCCGATAGGTGCAGATCCAGCTCGCAGCGCATGATGCCGTGGGACAGGCACTGGCGGAAGCTGTTCAGGGTGTTCTCGGGTGCTTCGCCCTTGGCGCCGCGATGGCCGTAGATCAGGGTCACGTTCGTTCCTTCAGTGAGAAAATGAGTCAGGGTGATGGGGCGTTCTGTTCCAGTTGCTGGCGTCTTTGCTGTTGCTGGCGTTGCAGAATGTAGCGGGCAAGCAGTTGGCGCTGGGCATCGACCATGTCGATGAATTCGATGCCGACCTCGAAGCCGCCCTGGGGCCTGGCGTCGCAATGGGTGATCTTGCCGCGCAACAGCAGGCCGTGGGCGCGCGGCATCAGCACCATTTGTACCTTCACCTGGGTACCCTGTGCAAAGGGCTCTGGCTGGATGCACTCCAGGCCACCTTCGGACACCACGACTGCCTGCGGCTGGCCTACCTCGCCCAGCAGGGTATGGGCGACCACGGCGCTGAGCACGTCCAGGCGCTTGTTTTGTACCCGCAGAAACGCTGCAAGGGTGCGGTCCTTGTCGCTGAGCTGGCGCAGCAGGTGCTGGGCCTCGAAGTCGGCCAGGTGCAGCTCGCTGAGCAGATTGAACAGCGGGGAATCATCCTGCAACACATCTGGATCCAGGGCTTCGGCCGCGCTCAATGGGCTGATTTGAAGTGCGATCCGATCGGCGATGCGGTAGTATTCGCGGCGATCTTCTTCGTCTAATGTCGTCATGGCGAACCCATGGTAGCGGCGGTGGTCCGAGTGTAAAGCCGCCATAGGCGCCTCGCCACAAGGACGTTCCCTTCCATCCGAACAAGCCCCGACATGTTCAGACCTCTTTTCGCATTCATCGGCACGCGTTATACCCGTGCCAAACGTCGCAATCACTTCGTCTCGTTCATTTCCCTGACCTCGATGATCGGCCTCGCCCTGGGCGTGGTAGTCATGATCGTGGTGCTGTCGGTGATGAACGGGTTCGACCACGAGATGCGCACCCGCGTGTTGGGCATGATCCCTCACGCCACGCTCGAGAGCGGCCAGCCCATCGCCGACTGGCCTGCCCTTGCCGAACAAGTAAAGCAGAATCGGCAGGTGGTGGCGGTCGCGCCCTTCACCCAGATGCAGGGTTTGCTCACCCATGACGGCAAGGTGCAGAAGGTGCTGCTCAACGGCATCGATCCGGCCCGGGAACGGGAGGTGTCGATCATCGACAACTTCGTCCAGCAGGGCCGGCTGGACCAGTTGGCGCCCGGCGAGTGGGGCATCATGATCGGTGACAAGGCCGCGGCCAAGTTGGGTGTGGCCGTAGGCGACAAACTCACCTTCGTGGCCCCGGAGGTCAGCGTCACGCCGGCCGGCATGTTCCCGCGCATGAAGCGCTTCACCGTGGTGGGCACCTTCCATGTGGGGGCCGGCGAGATCGACGGTTACCTGGGGCTGACCAACATCGCCGACCTGTCGCGCCTGCACCGCTGGAAGCCCGACCAGGTGCAGGGCCTGCGCTTGAAGTTCGATGACCTGTTCCAGGCCCCGCGCGTGGCCTACGACATCGCCCAACAACTGGGTGACCAGGATTTCTATAGCCGCGACTGGACCCGTACCCATGGCAATCTCTACCAGGCCATTCGCATGGAAAAAGCCATGATCGGCCTGCTGTTGCTGCTGATCGTCGCGGTTGCCGCGTTCAACATCATTTCCACACTGGTGATGGTGGTCAACGACAAGCGGGGGGACATCGCCATCCTGCGCACGTTGGGCGCCACCCCTGGGCAAATCATGCTCATCTTCATGGTGCAGGGCACTGTGATCGGTGTGGTGGGCACGTTGATCGGGGCCGTGGTGGGCATCATTGCGGCGCTCAACGTCAGCACGGTCATCGCCGGTATCGAGCACCTGATCGGCCACAAATTCCTCAACGCCGACGTGTATTTCATCGATTACCTGCCCTCGCAGATCCAGGCCCAGGATGTGTACATGGTCTGTGGTGCGGCATTGGTCCTGAGTTTCTTCGCCACCCTGTACCCTGCCTGGCGTGCGGCACGCACCCAGCCGGCAGAGGCGTTACGTTATGAGTGAGTCGCGCATGAGTGATAAAGCCGTTCTGAGTTGCCGCAACCTGGGCAAGTCCTACGATGAGGGCCCCGAGTCGGTGCAGGTCTTGTCTGGCCTGAACCTGGAACTGCACGCCGGCGAGCGCATCGCCATTGTCGGCAGTTCGGGGTCGGGCAAAAGCACCTTGCTCAACCTGCTGGGCGGCCTGGATCGCCCCACCCAGGGCAGTGTCTGGCTGGCCGGCGAAGAGCTGTCGGCGTTGGGCGAGCGCGCCCGGGGCCTGCTGCGCAACCGCGAGTTGGGCTTCGTGTACCAGTTTCATCACCTGCTGCCCGAATTCACGGCCCTCGAGAACGTGTGCATGCCACTGCTGATAGGCCGTACGGCTATTCCAGAGGCGCGTGAACGTGCCGAGGCGCTGCTCAAACGCGTTGGGCTGGGGCATCGCCTCAATCACAAGCCGGCCGAGCTGTCTGGCGGCGAGCGTCAGCGAGTGGCCATCGCACGTGCGCTGGTCAACCGCCCAGGCCTGGTGATGCTGGACGAACCCACCGGGAACCTCGATCACCATACTGCACAGGGCATCCAGGAGTTGATGCAGGAACTGTCCAGCGCTTCGCGCACGGCGTTCCTGGTGGTGACCCACGACCTGAGCCTTGCGCGTCAGATGGACCGTGTACTGAAACTCGACAATGGCCACCTGGTGGCGATCTGACCGACCGAGCGGGGTGACCCTTTCATCCCGCGACCTGTTTTGATTGGGTGTATCCGCACATGTTCAGACCCCTGCCCATCTTCATCGGCGCGCGCTATACCCGGGCCAAGCGTCGCAACCATTTCATCTCGTTCATCTCCATGACCTCGATGATCGGCCTGTCCCTGGGCGTGCTGGCCATGATCGTGGTGCTGTCGGTGATGAACGGCTTCCAGCGCGAAATGAGCTCGCGCATCCTGGGCCTGGTACCCCACGCGGCCATCCTGGGCCAGCAGCCGCTGGACAACTGGCAGCAGGTGGCCGATGCGGCCATGAAAAACCCTGCCGTGGTTGCCGCGGCCCCGATCACCGAAATGGAAGGCATGCTGTCCTACAAGGGCGCCATGCAGCCGATTCAGGTTGGCGGTATCGACCCGGCCGAGGAAAACAAGGTGTCGATCGTAGGGCGGCACATCGTTCAGGGCCGCCTGCAGGACTTGCAGCCGGGCGAGTTCGGCGTGGTGATCGGCGAGCTGACGGCCCGCCGCTTTCGGCTGAATACCGGGGACAAACTGACCTTGATCGTGCCGGAGATCAGCAGCGAGCCTGGCGGGATCACCCCACGCATGCAGCGCTTGACCGTGGTGGGCATCTTCAAGGTGGGCGCCGAACTCGATGGTTCCCAGGCCTACATTCACATGGCCGATGCCGCGAGCATGCAGCGTTGGGCGCCCGGCCAGGTGCAGGGTGTGCGGCTGAAACTGCATGACCTGTACGCCGCCCCGCAGGTGTCCAAGGCCATCGCAGCGCAGCTGGGTGAGGGCTATCGGGCAGATGACTGGTCCCATACCCAAGGTAGCCTGTTCAGCGCCATGAAGATGGAAAAGACCATGATCGGCCTGTTGCTGCTGATGATCATTGCCGTGGCCGCGTTCAACATCATCGCCACCTTGGTCATGGTGGTAAACGACAAAGGGCCGGATATCGCCATCCTGCGTACCCTCGGGGCAACGCCTGCGCAGATCATGGGTACGTTCATGGTCCAGGGCAGCTTGATTGGCGTGGTCGGCACGCTGATCGGCGGCGTGCTGGGGGTGATCGCCGCGCTCAACGTGAGCCAGATCGTGGGCTGGCTGGAGCGGATCAGCGGTCAGCATATCTTCACCTCCGACGTGTACTTCATCAGCAGCCTGCCATCGGAGCTGCAAAGCGGGGACGTGGTGATGATCTGCGCGGCGGGGCTGGTGATGAGCTTCTTGGCTACCCTCTACCCAGCCTACCGGGCTTCCCAGGTACAACCGGCCATTGGCTTGGCGGTTTGACGGAGCCTCTACCGGCCTGTGAAGTCCAGCGTGAAGCGGGTCCAGCCAGCCTCGCACGCCACCTGAATCCGCCCGCCATGGGCCTGCACGATCGACCGCGTGATCGCCAGGCCCAGGCCGGCATGTTCGCCGCCGCCGTCATGCCTGGAAGGGTCCACCCGGTAGAAACGATCGAACAGCCGTGGCAGTGCCGTCGCCTCGATGGCGCTGCCGGTGTTGGCCACGGTAATGCTCGGCCCAGCCGCCAGTGTGATCCGCACCTGTCCGCCCGCCGGCGTGAAGCGCAAGGCGTTGTCGAGCAAGTTGCAGAGCGCCCGGCGCAGCATAGTCCGGTCGCCGGGCAGCCACGCTTGCCCCTCTCGTGTCAGTTGCACGGCCGCCTCTTCAGCCGCCAGGGCGTAATACTCCAGCAGCGAATCCACTTCATCATGCAGCGCCAGTGGAGTGTCACCGGGTGCCAATAGCCCCTGGTCGGCCTTGGCCAGAAAGAGCATGTCATTGATCATCTGCGCCATCGCTTGCAGCTCTTCGAGGTTGTCGTGCAATGCCTCCCGGTAGGCGTCGAGGCTGCGTGGGCGAGTCAGGGTGACCTGGGTGTGGGTCAGCAGATTGGACAGCGGCGTACGCAGTTCATGGGCGATATCGGCCGAAAACGCCGACAGGCGCTGAAACGCATCGTCCAGGCGCTGCAGCATGGCATTGAGGCTGTCAGCCAATTGGGCCAGTTCGGCAGGCATCTGCTCCACAGGTAGGCGAGTGGTGAGCGAGCGGGCAGAGACGCGTGCGGTGATGCGCCCCATCTGCCTCAAGGGGCGCAGGCCACTACGTGCTGCCCAGCCGCCCAGCAGGACGGTGACCAGCGCCGACAGCCCGACTGTCAGCCAGACCAGACGCTGCATGCCTTGCAGAAAATGCTGGTGATGGGTGATGTCAAGGTACAGCACAAGGTGCGGTGAGGCGCTGCCGGGCATCAGCGCCACAGCAAGGCTACGGTAGTCCGTGCCCTGCGCGTGCAGCGTGTTCAAACCCGTGGAGGAGGGCGCAGGGGGGAGGCCAGCGCGGCTCTCGAACCAGGTGGCGCCACTGCCTGAGGTGACCCGCACGGACAGGTCGGCCTGATGACTCAGCTCCTCGTGCAGGGCAGGCAGGCGGGTTTGCAGATCGGCTTGTGTGCCGACGTCAGTGAGGTGACGGCGCAACAATGACAGGCGCGACGCCAGCAACTGCTGGTCGAGTTCGATGAAATGCTGCTCGCTGGCCTGATTGAACACAAGGCCCGCCCCTAGCGAAACCGCAGCTGTGCAGGCGGCGAACAGCAGCGCCAGGCGGCTGGTCAGCGAAATGCGGCGCCTCACGATGAACGCACTTCCAGCACATAACCCATGCCGCGCACCGTGTGGATCAGCTTGTCGTCGTAGGCATCGTCCACCTTGGCCCGCAGTCGCCGAATGGCCACTTCGATCACGTTGGTGTCGCTGGCAAAGTTCATGTCCCATACCTGGGACGCGATAAGCGCCTTGGACAGCACTTCACCCTGACGGCGCAACAGCAGCTCGAGCAAACCGAATTCTTTCGCGGTCAGGTCGATGCGCTGGCCGCCGCGCTCGACACGCCGGCGAATCAGGTCAAGGCGCAGGTCCGCCACCGCCAGCGAGGTATCGGCACTGGGCGTGGCCCCGCGCCTGAGCAGGCTGCGCACACGCGCCAGCAGCTCCGAAAAGGCGAATGGCTTGATCAGGTAATCATCGGCGCCCAGTTCCAAGCCATGTACCCGGTCCTCGATGGCATCGCGGGCGGTCAGAAACAGCACAGGCGTATCGATACCGGCTTGTCGCACGGCCTTGAGGATCTGCCAGCCGTCGCGCCCTGGCAGCATCACATCCAGGATCAGCAGATCGTGATCGCCCGTCAGGGCCAGGAACTGGCCTGTCTCGCCATCGGTGGCCAGCTCTACCGTGAAGCCGGCCTCGCTCAGGCCCTGATGCAGGTACTGGCCAGTACGCACTTGGTCTTCGACGATCAACAGTTTCATTGAGGCAAGCTCCGGCTGGCGATGCGGCGCCGCGGTGGAGTCCAGCCGGCGCACAGGTGCCAGGATCATACGTGACCTGCGCGGCGTTCGGCCAAACTGACAGGCTTGTAATGCAGCGGTCAGGTTCATGGCAGTCGCATGGGCTTAACATCGCGCTGTTCAATCCAACGAATGGAAACCCCGATGTCTCGCTTTATCTTTGCCTGCGCACTGACGCTGGCCAGTAGTCTTGCTCAGGCAGGCACCGCCCATACACTGGCTTTCGGTGAGCCTGCGCCAGCCGAAAAAGCCACCCGCACGGTCGAGGTGAGGCTCAAGGACATCGCCTTCGAGCCCGCCAGCCTCACTGTCAAGGCGGGTGAGACGGTGCGCTTCGTGTTGATCAACGAAGGGCAATTGCCCCACGAGTTCAACCTGGGTGACAAGGCCATGCATGCCGAACACCAGAAGCAGATGATTGCCATGCAAGGCGAGCTGTTCACTGCGGCCGTAGGCGAACAGGGCATGGGGCATGGCGCCATGAGCGGGCATGATCATGGCGCAGGCCATGGGCATGGCGGCGGTAACACGGTGCTGGTGATGCCTGGCCAGCGCGCCGAGTTGACCTGGACCTTCAAGGCCTCTGCACCCATCGAATTCGCCTGTAATGTGCCAGGCCATTACCAAGCGGGCATGGTTGGGCCGCTGATCATCGAATGAGTGGCGCTGCAAGGCGGCAAGCAAAAGGGTAGACTGGGCGCCCTACGCGTCATCCTGTACACGACAGGATTGCCCCAGAATCGGGGCGCGCACCGTACGAACGCTAGCGTCCACTCCACACTTTCAGGTCAGTTCCAATGCACCCTGCCGCCGAACACTCCCCGCTGGGCAAGTCCAGTGAATACGTCGCCACCTATTCCCCGGAGCTGTTGTTCCCGATCCCACGCACCGCCAAGTGGGCGGAGCTGGGCGTCACCGCGCAGACGCTGCCCTGGCAAGGTGTGGATTACTGGAACTGCTTCGAACTGTCCTGGCTGCTGCCCTCGGGCAAGCCCGTGGTAGCCATAGGCGAGTTCGCCATCCCGGCTGATTCGCCCAACATCATCGAATCGAAGTCATTCAAGCTTTACCTGAACTCGTTGAACCAGACCGTTTTTGCGGGCATTGAGCCGTTGCAGGCGTGCCTTGAGAGGGATCTCTCGGCGGCCGCCGGCAAGGCGGTAGGGGTCAAGGTCAAAACGCTGGAAGAGGTTGAGGCCCAAGGCGTGGTCGCTTTGCCAGGCACCTGCATCGATGGGCTGGACGTGGCTATTTCCAACTATGCGCAGCCGCAACCGGAGCTGTTGCAATGCGATGCCCATCAGGTGGTCGAAGAGACGCTGCACAGCCATTTGCTCAAGTCCAACTGCCCGGTCACCGGACAGCCTGACTGGGGGAGTGTGGTAGTGGCCTACAAAGGCAGCGCGCTTGATCATGCCAGCCTGCTGACCTACCTCATCAGCTTCCGCCAGCATGCGGACTTCCATGAGCAATGCGTGGAGCGCATCTATCTGGACCTGAAAAATCTGTTGCAGCCTGAGCACTTGACCGTTTATGCCCGGTATGTGCGCCGAGGTGGGCTGGACATCAACCCCTACCGCAGCATGGGGGAAATCGTCGTGAACAATGGGCGGCTGGCCAGGCAGTGACCGCCGCAGAGGTGCGCCTGCGTTGAACTGCAGCCGATCCTGACAGCAGGCCATGTGCTGTTCGCCTCTGGCCTGAGTGCGGGTCAAGACAGGCCACTGCGCTGCGCTGGGCGCGCAGCAGCCCGAGCGGTATGTTTCAGATACCCATGCTGTGCAGCGAGTTGGCAATGCTGCGCAGGGTGGCCGTCAGGTCAGGGTGGTCGGCTTCAAATCGCTCCACGGCGAGGTTCACACCGTCGGCCAGGTTGTTGTCAGGCGTGGCGTTTTCCAGCTTCAGTTGCGCTTCGATCTGGCGCGCTTCTTCGTGGAGCGCAGCCAGCTCTTCGTCCGAAAGTGGCACGTTGCGATCCAGTTGCTCGCGCAGGCTGTTGAGGCGCTCTTGCAATTCGCGGGCAGGCATTGGCAATTCTCCATCATGGGTTTGGCAAGCCATGGACCTCAGCGAGGCGGCAAAGGTTCTGGCCTGTACTGAGCGTAAACCCTTCGCCTTGGATTTGCATGACTGGCAGCCGCTGGGCTGTGTCTGTATTTCTCGCGTATCAACTGCCAAGCGATGATTTTCATCCACAAGGCAGGCGACCAATGGCTTTTCCGCTGAATCTTGCAGCCATCGCGTAGCACGACTGACGCAACACTTGGTCACATTAAACTTCATGGCTGCCGAAAGCTGTCTATCGGCCTGCAAAACTCTATACTGCCGCACTACAGCAGCGCGCCCGTTGCGCTTGCGGCCGATAATCCTGATGGAGAAACACTATGCGTAGGATCGGTGCCAGTGTGATCGAACGAGTCACCCAGGCCTGTGTATGCGCCAGCATGCTGCTGGCGCCCGTGGCGGCTACCCAGGCCGCGACCGAAGAAGACCCCTGGGAAGCGGTCAATCGCCCGATCTTCCGCTTCAACGATACCCTCGATACCTACGCGCTCAAGCCGCTCGCCAAGGGCTATGACACCGTCACGCCGCAGTTTCTCGAAGACGGCATTCACAATATGTTCCGCAACCTGGGCGATGTGACCAATCTGGCCAACAACGTCCTGCAGCTCAAGCCCCATGCGGCAGGGGTGGACACGGCGCGCCTGATCGTCAACACCACCTTCGGCCTGGCGGGGTTCTTCGATGTCGGCACCAAGATGGGCCTGCAACGCAGCGATGAAGACTTCGGTCAGACCCTGGGCTACTGGGGTGTACCCAGCGGCCCGTACGTGGTCATTCCGTTGCTCGGCCCCAGCACCGTGCGCGATGGTGTAGCCAAGTACCCGGACACCTTCACCCGGCCTTATCGCTACGTGGACCATGTCCCTACCCGCAACTCGGCCTTCGCCCTGGACGTGGTGGATACCCGTGCGAGCCTGCTGCCGGCCGAGAAGCTGATTCAGGGGGACAAATACATCTTCATTCGCAACGCCTACCTGCAGAACCGTGAGTTCAAGGTGCGCGACGGCGAAGTCGAGGACGATTTCTAACCCTACCGCATGGCCAGGATGCGCAGCCCGAACGTATGCTGCCCATCCGCCTGGGCCGCGATCCACACCACTTCCGCCGTGGCGTGCAAGCCTTCGAGCGACGGGTGATCAGACTCCAGGCGCACCTCCAGCCGATCCCCGACCTGGAACGGCTGAGGGGCTTTTACTTGCATCCCGCTACTGGACAGGTCGAGACACACGGCGGCGATGACGTTACCCTCGTGCACCAGGGTGACCGGCGTGTCGATGCGCATGCGGATGAAATCGCGTTTCTCGCTGTGGCTGGTGGCGGTATCGAGCATGCTGCATCCTTCCTGTGAGGTTACATCGTGAAGGTTTCTTATAAGTCTCGGTGATTTGCCCTGTAAAGCCGCTCAAGCGTACCGTTCGATGCTTGAAACCCCTGGCGGATGGGAGTACCGTCTGCGCCTTACACCGCATATCTCTCAGTTGCCGGGTAGGCTTTCTTGCCCTACAACTGCAAAGAGCCTGCGACCTGTTAAGAATTCCCGCAGCTGTTGGTCTGCCTTACCGGCTCGCTGCACAAACCCCAATCGGCGCCGTTCGCCCACATGCAGAAAACCAGTGCAACGCTGCTGATCATCGATGACGACGACGTGGTCCGTGCAAGCCTCGCCGCGTATCTTGAAGACAGTGGCTTCAGCGTTCTCCAGGCTGGCAATGGCCAGCAGGGGCTTCAGGTCTTCGAAGAACACCAGCCTGATCTTGTGATCTGCGATTTGCGCATGCCGCAAATGGGCGGGCTCGAACTAATTCGTCAGATCAGCGCGCGTGCACCGCAGTTACCCGTGATCGTGGTGTCGGGTGCCGGTGTCATGGCCGATGCGGTGGATGCATTGCGCCTGGGCGCTGCGGACTACTTGATCAAGCCACTCGAAGACCTGGCGGTGCTGGAGCACTCGGTGCGCCGTGCGCTGGATCGCGCCCACCTTGTGCTGGAAAACCAGCGCTACCGCGAGAAGCTCGAGGCTGCCAACCGCGAACTGGAGGCCAGTCTGCACCTGTTGCAGGAAGACCAGACCGCCGGTCGGCAAGTGCAGATGAACATGTTGCCCCAGAGCCCTTGGCATGCGGGTGATTTTGCCTTCGAGCACCAGATCATCCCGTCGCTGTATCTGTCAGGTGACTTCGCCGACTACTTCCGTGTGGATGAGCGGCGCATTGTTTTTTACTTGGCCGACGTGTCCGGGCACGGCGCTTCTTCGGCCTTTGTCACCGTGCTGCTGAAGTTCATGACCACCCGCCTTCTGTTCGAATTCAAGCGTGGCAAAAACATGCGCGAGTTCCAGCCTTCTGAAGTACTCAGCCACATCAACCGTGGGTTGATCAACTGCAAGCTGGGCAAGCACGTGACCATGGTGGGCGGGGTGATCGATGAGGACACCGGGTTGCTGACCTATGCCGTAGGCGGGCACTTGCCGCTGCCGGTGCTGCACACGCCCGAGCACACCCGCTACCTTGAAGGCCGCGGCTTGCCGGTGGGGCTGTTCGAGGAGGCCCGCTATCAGGACCTGGTGATCGAACTGCCACCGCGTTTTAGCCTGAGCCTGATGTCCGATGGCATCCTGGACCTTTTGCCAGGTGATACGCTCAAAGATAAAGAAGCCGCGTTGCCTGAAATCGTCAGGGCGGCAGAGGGTAGCCTGGATGGGCTGCGTCAACGTTTTGGATTGGCTACGCTAGGGGAGATGCCGGATGATATCGCCCTATTGGTGTTGAGCAGGAACCTTCAATGAGTACCGGTAGAATCCAGTTCGCCGAGCAGGACGGTACCTTCGTACTGAAGTTCGTCGGTGAAGTGCGCCTGACCTTGTGTTCGGCGCTCGATGCAACGATCGAGCGAATATTCACCGCGCTGAATTTCTCGACCATCGTGATCGACCTGACCGAAACCGAAAGCATCGACAGCACCACCCTTGGCTTGCTCGCCAAGTTGTCGATCCTGTCGCGACAGAAAGTGGGTCTGCTGCCGACCGTCGTGACTACCAACCCG
The DNA here is from genome assembly GCF_043104335.1 of Pseudomonas sp. WSY_20. NCBI lineage: Bacteria > Pseudomonadati > Pseudomonadota > Gammaproteobacteria > Pseudomonadales > Pseudomonadaceae > Pseudomonas > Pseudomonas sp. WSY_20. The sequence continues at coordinate 79,352 of NZ_JBICKP010000046.1, read as the reverse complement.
GATATTTCCCGTCTGTTGCAATCGATGGGGTTCGATCAGGTGTTCAACATTGTCGACCGCCCCATCCCATGCCCCGAATGCCTGTCCGACCTGCCATCCCAGGATCAGAACGAGGAGGTGGTGCGCGCCAAGGTGTTGGAAGCGCACCGTATTCTGATGGGCTTGAATGAGTCCAATCGCGAAGCCTTTCATGACCTGGTGAGTGCGCTGGAGCGCAGTTGACCCTGTTCGCTGCATTGTGACGGGCCAATGGCCGCTTCACCAGAAGTGGCCAACTACGCGGTAGCTGTAAGCGTGCGCTGATGGCAGGGCCATCAGGCAACATTGAGCAGGTGGCGCCTCTTTTTGACTAACAGCAGCCGGTGAACACGTGTCGTTTAGCTGCTGCGCTACCTGTACCCGGTGCAAGCCTACGAGGGCACAGGCTGCAGGCCAATGCCTGCGGCAAATCAAACCACCCTGAAACGGTGGGTGCCATCGCGGCCGAGCTGATCGACCAAGCCAAATTCCCAATCCAGATATCCCTGCATGGCCTCCCGGGGATTGTCCGTGCCTTCGTAAGGTCGTCGGTAGCGATCGCTACGCGGCACGGCAAGCCGTGACTCACCGCTCTCCAGCGGATTCCCGGCAGCGATCCACTGTGCAGTGCCGCCTTCAAGCAGGTAGACGGGCGTGCGCGTGAGGGCTTCGAGGTCACGGGCAGCGAAGCGTGCCAGCAGGCCGCTGCCGCAGGTCAGCACAAACCGGCTTGCCTGTGGCACGTTTTCCAAGACTTTCGGCAGTTGGGCACGGATGGCCCAATAGGCACCTGGGATGTGGCGATTAACGTAGTTGGCGCTGGTGGTGAAATCGAGCAATACGGTATCGCCTTCTTCCAACCAGGCTGCCAGTTGCTCCACCTCAACCGTGCTGACCGGTGGTAACGCTGGCAACGGTGGCTGCCACTGGCCGGTGGCGGTGAAGTCAGCAGCGTGCAAACCGTCGAGTACTGCCACCTGCCAGCCCATCTGCGCCAGCCACGAGGCCGTCATGTTCGCGCGCACGCCGTCGTCATCGACCAGCACGACTCTCGCGCCACGTACACTGGCGACGTGGTCGGTTTCCTGTACCAGCTGGCCACCTGGCACCGAGCGGCTACCTGGCAGGTGGCCTGCGCCATATTCCTCGGGCGTGCGCACATCGAACAGGTAAATGGTGCGGCTGGTATCAGCCTGCCATTCGGCAAGCCCGGCGCGGTCGATCCTCAGGACACCGGCACGGTCGGCCACTGCGCGAGCCTTGACTCCAGCCTGGGCCTGGGTGCCTGCCTCGACTTTGCTGAAGCGTCGCTGCTGGCCGTGGGCCAACTGCTGGCCCGCCAGCGTCCAGCCGATGGTACCGTTGCGCAGCGCTGCCACGGGGTTGGGGATGCCCGCATTGACCAATGATTGAGTGCCGATGATGCTGCGAGTACGGCCAGCACAATTGACGATCACCTGGGTGCTCGGGTCCGGTGCCAGCTCAGCCACCCGCAGCACCAGCTCGGCGCCAGGTACGCTGACACTGCCCGGGATGCTCATGGTCTGGTATTCATCGAAGCGGCGCGCGTCCAGCACCACCACGTTGGCTTCTTGCTCCAGCAACGCCTGTACCTGCTCGGCGCTCAGCGATGGCGTGTGCCGCACACTTTCCACCAGTTCACCAAAGGCCTTGCTTGGTACATTCACGTCGCGGAACAGCTCCCCACCTGCAGCCTCCCAGCCGGCCAGTCCCCCTTCAAGAAGCGCCACGTCGCTGTAGCCCAGTGACCGTAGCCGCTGCAAGGCTTCTGCTGCCAGGCCCTCGCCGTTGTCGTATACGGTGATGGCGGTGTCTGCCCGCGGCACTCTGGCCAGCACTTCCAACTCCAGTTTTGACAGGGGAATGTTGGCCGCAAACAGGGGGTGGGCTTGGGCAAAGGGGGCTTCTTCGCGCACGTCGATCAGGGCTAGCTCTTCTTGCGCCAGGAGGGCACGGCGGATGTCTTGGTAGTGGCGTGTGCTGACGGTGCTCATCGGGCAGGGTTCTCTTTGGACAGGTCCCAGATATTGGGCAGGTGGGCATTGGAGTAGCCGGAGATGAAGGGTTTTTCGCTTCCGTCCACGGTGTACACGGCGCGCGTGACGGCCCCGATGTTGGCGCCGTAGACGTGAATGCTGATCGACACCTGGTCGGCGAAGGCATTGCTGACTTGATGGATGTCCCCAAGGGCCGGCGATACCGCTTCGACCTGGCCAGGCTCTAGGCGTACCGGCGCGCCCTCGGTCTGCAACGCACCGTTTGCACCGCGCGCGAAACCTTGAGCGAGCTCAGCGCCACGCAGCATGCCGATCAGGCCCCAGACGCGATGGTCATGGATGGGGGTGCGCTGCCCGGGGCCCCAGACGAAGCTGACCACCGAGAAGCGTTGGCGTGAGTCACAGTGCAGCAGGTATTGCTGATAACGCTCTGGATCGGGTTGGGCAAGATCGACTGGCAGCCAGTCGTCATGGACTACCAATTCAGCCAGCAGATGCTTGCCCCGATCAAGCAGGGTTATCTCGTCAGGCTGTTGGTCGAGCAATGTGGCGAATTGGTCGATAAAGCGGCGCAGGCGCTCCGGGCGAAGGAGGTGGGGCATGGGTCAGGCTCGGTGGTCCAGGATTTGAAAGACCCTAACAAATCGGTAATATATTCGCAAAATGCAAAATAGTAATAACCTAATATGTAAATTGAGAATATAAAGATTAGGGGGTTCGCGCTTGCGCAAAAGATGAATCTTGCATGAGGTTATGCCTAAAGCGCATTTCACAAGCTGGTATTTGCGCATTAGATTATAAAAAACTGAATGTTAATGCTTTGAAGCTATAACCTGACCACCGGCCAGACCGCACGCGCGGATCGCCTCACATCCCCTAATGGGTCTACGGAGACGAACGTGCGCTATCTCAAACACCTGACAGCCACCGTGCTGGCCACAACCTTCAGCCTCGCCGCCGCTGCCCAGGCGCTGGTCGTGGGCGATCAGAGCTACAACGCCCGCGCCGTTATGGAAGCCGCCGGCGTGCTGGACAATCTGCCCTATTCACTGGAGTGGAAGCAGTTCACCGCAGGCTCGCCGGTGGCCGAGGCGCTCAATGTTGGCAGTCTGGACATCGGCTTGCTCGGCGATGCGCCGCCGCTGTTTCTGGGCGCCCTGGGGGCGCCGATCAAGGTGATCGCCGTCAGTCGGCAGAACCTTGCGGGGGTGGCCATCCTGGTGCGCAAGGACTCGCCGATACGTAGCCTCCAGGATCTACGCGGCAAACGCGCCGCAATCTGGAAAGGTTCGTGGAGCCAGCAACTGCTGTTCAGTGCCTTGGACAAGGCCGGCGTGCCCCGCGATACCCTCCAGCTGCGCTACCTCAGTGCACTGGACGCCTCCCATGCGTTGGATGGCGCAGCTGTGGATGTGATCGCTACCTGGGAGCCCTATGTCACCCAGCAGGAGCGCCAAGGTGCTCGGGTACTGGCTACCGCCGAGGGTGTGATACCGGCGCAAAGTTTCGTGGTCGCCAACAGCCAGGCCGTGGAGCACAAGCGTGCGCAGATAGCCGACTTCCTCGAGCGCCTGAAAAAAGCCCGGGAGTGGGCTCTGAGCGACCCTGCCCATACCGAAGCCTATGCCGACGCCTGGGCTCAGCGCACCCGCGCCGATCGAGACATCGCCCGCGCATGGTTCGCCCGCGCGCGCACTGACCTTGCGCCACTGGACCAGCAGGTGATCGCCGACGCGCAGAAGACCGTGGAGTTCTTCGCAGGATTGGGCCTGATCAAGGCCTATCCGGCGGCAGACCTGTTCGACACCTCGTTTGGTGCGGCCTTGGCGGGCCACGCTTCGACCGCAATTGACTGAAGGTTCCCCATGAGCAAACGACAGATCAAGCTCGGCGCGCTGACCATGGGATGCGGTGGTCCGGGGCGGCATAACCTGTGGCTTGACCCCGAGCTGCCCGCAGACGCCAGCGTCAATATTGATTGGTACATCGACATCGCTCGTCAGGCAGAGGCCGCGCTGTTCGACCTGATGTTCATTGTCGACAGCCAGTTCATCACCGAAGGTTCGCCCTCGCACTACCTCAATCGCCTGGAGCCGCTGACGCTTCTGTCCGCGCTGGCGGTCAGCACTCGCCACATCGGCCTGGTCGGCACGCTTACCACGTCCTACAACGCGCCATTCAACGTCGCCCGCCGGCTCGCCTCCCTGGATCTGATCAGCAAAGGCCGAGCCGGCTGGAACGTGGTCACCAGCGGCGATGCCGGCACGGCAGGCAACTACGGCCTGGATGAGCACTATGACTACGACACCCGCTACGCCCGCGCCCAGGAGCATGTAGAGGTGGTGCAAGGCCTGTGGCATTCCTATGAGGAGGATGCCTTCCCACGCGAGCGGGCCAGTGGCCGTTTTCTGGACCCCTCGAAGCTGCATCGTCTGGATCACAAAGGGGAACACTTCTCGGTCGAGGGCCCTTTGAACATTCAGCGCTCGCCCCAGGGGCAGCCGGTGATATTCCAGGCGGGCGATTCCGAGCAGGGCCGCGACCTGGGCGCCGCCACTGCCGATGTGGTGTTCACCCACGCCGCCAGCATCGAGCAGGGGCAGGCGTTCTACCGGGACATCAAGGGCCGTGCCCAGCGCTTGGGGCGGGACCCGGAGCAATTGCTGGTGCTGCCGGGGGCGGAGATCTACGTAGGCGATACCGACGAAGCTGCCCGAGAGATCGAACGTCACTACCATCAGGTCGACCACAGCTTCGAACTGGCCCTCAAAGAGTTCGGGCGCAATTTTGGGTGGCATGATTTCAGTCAGTACGACCTGGACGCACCCTTCCCGCAGCAGAGTCTGGACTACGCGCGCAGCAGTTTTTACACCAACGCCAAGCGCATTGCCGACCAAGCCCGTGAGAAAGGCTTCAGCTTGCGCCAGGCGGTGGAATTCGGGCGTCAGCTGCGCCCGGGCGCGTTCGTGGGGTCGCCCTCGACCGTAGCGGCCAAGATGGCCGAGTGGTTCGAAGCCAGGGCCCTGGACGGTTTCAACATCTACATCGGGCACCCTGGGCAATTTCGCCGCTTTACCCAGCAGGTAGTACCGTTGCTGCAAGAGCGCGGGATCTATCGCACGGCTTATGAAGGCAGCACGTTGCGCGAGAGCCTTGGGCTGACCATCCCGCGGTTCAACCGGTAGACCCCAGACACCCACACGCGGGTATGGGATGACGCCCAGGCGGGTCGGGCACTGTTTGACAGCGCTCGAACCCGCGTACACCCTAGCCCAAGCGTGCCTGGCGCTGCGCCTCGAATCGCTCTACCTGCTGACGAATGCGCGGAATCAGGTCCTGGCCGTATTCCACTGCATCGCGCAGCTGCTCGAACCCCCGAAACAGGAACGTGCTCACGCCCAATTCGTAGTAGGCCAGCGCTGCCTCGGCCACTTGCTCGGCGGTGCCCACCAATGACGTGGAATTGCCGGCCCCGCCGCCCAGGGCTGCGATCTCGGTCCACAGCCGGGTGTCATGCACTTTGCGTTCCTTGGCGAGCTGAACCAGGCGTTCGGACCCTGCATTGCTCTTGCCGAAGTTCTTTTCGCGGCGGTTGCCTTGACGGATCCCGATGGTGGTCTGGGCGTCAGCCAGAATGCGCTCGGCCCGCGCCCAGGCTTCTGCTTCCGTGGCGCCGAGGATCGGGCGCAGCGACAGGCTGAAACGAATGTGATGTTCTCGCCCGTAGCGGGCTGCAGCCTTGCGCACCTGTCTAATGCGCTCGCGCACTTGCGCCAGTGGCTCGCCCCACATCATGTACACATCGGCGTGCTTGGCCGCGACCTCCACCGCTGCATCCGAGGCGCCCGAGAAGTAGACGGGCAATTTGCCGACGGGCTTGACCAGTGTGAGGTTGTCTTCAACTTGGTAATGGGTGCCGTGATGATCGAAGGCAGTGCGCTGCGTCCAGGTGTTGTGCATCACCTCCAGGTACTCGTCGGTGCGGGCGTAGCGGGCATCCTTGTCCAGATAGTCGCCGTCGCGCTGCAGGTCACCGCTGTCGCCGCCCGTGATCACGTTGATCGCGGCGCGGCCACCGCTCAACTGGTCGAGGGTGGCGAACTGCCGGGCGGCGAAGGTGGGCGCCTGAAAACCAGGCCGATGCGCCACCAGAAGGCCAATGCGGTCGGTCAGCGCAGCGACGTAGCTGGCCAGGATCATCGAGTCCGGCGCACTGGTGCTGACCGCCAGCAGCGCTTTGTCGAAACCGGCGTATTCCTGCGCCTGGGCGAATGCCTTGATAAACGCCAGATCGACAAGCGGGCCACGGGGCGCTTGCGATTCACTGCTTTCCTGAGGGCCGATCAGGCCGATGAATTCGAGGGTCATAGGGTTGAAACTCCTGCTCCAGTGGGGAAGACGCCAAGCCATGCGGCTTGACAGGCGTTAGGTAGTGCAGTGGACGGGCGCGGCGCAGTGGTCAGATCGCTACCGGCAGCACGCTGCGCGAGTGCCCTGGTATGGCCTGGATCAGTGCCCGCGTGTAGGCGCTGGCGGGTCGGCCGAACACCTCTGCGGCCGGGCCCTGTTCGACGACCTGCCCGTGTTGCAGCACCAGCACGTGGTCGGCCATGCTTGCCACCACTGCCAGGTCGTGAGAGACCAGCACGTAGGCCATGCCCAGGTCGCGCTGTAGTTCTGAGAGCAGGGCAAGAATCTGTGCCTGCACCGACACATCCAAGGCACTGACCGGTTCGTCCAGCAGCAGTAGATCCGGCTCCAGTGCCAGGGCTCGGGCAATGGCCACGCGCTGGCGCTGGCCACCTGACAGCTCATGCGGCAGGCGATCCAGGAAATGCACAGGCAGGTGCACCTTGGCGATCAATTCCCGCGCCCTGCGCTCCAGTGCCTCACCTTTGCCCAGGCCGAACGACACCAGCGGCTCGACGATGCTGTCGTACACGGTGAAGCGTGGATCCAGCGCGGCAAACGGGTTCTGTTGCACCAGCTGGATGCGCCTGCGTAAGGGACGCAGCTGCTGCCAACTCAATGCGCTGACAGGTTGCCCTGCCAATTCCACATGGCCTTGGCTCGGCGTTTCCAGCCCCAAAGCAATACGCAGCGCTGTGCTTTTACCCGAGCCAGACTCGCCTACGATGGCCAAGGTCTGGCCCGCGTGCACGGTAAGGTTCAGGTCATGCAGGGCGGTGAACGGGCTGGGCTGCCCAGGCAAGACAAAGCGTTTGCAGATGTTGTGCAGCCGAAGCAGGGGAGGCTTATCGGTTGGCAAGACGGCGCTGCGTCGCGACACGAAGGCGGGCGCTGCCGCCAGCAGTTCACGGGTGTAGGGCTGCTGCGCACCCCAGAGAATCTGCCTGGGCGAGGCGTGCTCGATGAGCTTGCCGTGCTTCATTACCAGCAGGCGGTCAGCACGGTCGCACGCCATGCCCAGGTCATGGGTGATGATCAGCAGCGAGATGCCGCGCTCGGCCGTCAGGTGTTGCAGGTGGTCGAGGATCCGCCGCTGCACCGTGACATCCAGGGCGCTGGTGGGTTCGTCAGCCACGATCAACTTGGGCTCGCCGGCCAGCGCGATGGCAATCAGTACCCGCTGGCGCATGCCACCGGACAACTCGTGGGGGTACTGGCGAGCGCGCAGCGCGGGCTGGTCCAGACCTACCTGGGCCAGCAGAGCCTGAATGTCTGTGGCCAGGCCGGGATAACGACGGCCTCGGGCCAACACCAGTGCTTCACCGATCTGCTGGCCGATGCGCAGGGTAGGGTTGAGGCTGACCATTGGATCCTGCGGCACCAAGGCAATGGTGCGCCCACGCAAGCGGCGCCTGGTGCGCTCGTCAGCCTGGGCCACATCGACCCCGTCCACCCACAACTGACCTTGATCGATCTGGGCGCTGATCGGCAGTAGGCCGAGCAGGGCGTTGGCGAGGGTCGACTTGCCGGAGCCAGACTCCCCGACAATAGCCAGTGTTTCGCCTTTGGCCAGGCTGAACGAAAGCTGGCTCACGGCCTGGGTGCGCTGCCCTGCAACGGCGTAGCTGATGGTCAGGTTGCGCACCTTGACCAAGGGTTGCTGGCTCATCGGGCATGCTCCTCGGCGCTACGCGCCAGGTGATTGAGGCTGAACACCACGGCCACCACGAACAGCCCCGGCAGCAGGGATACCCACGGCGCTGTAACGAGAAAATGGCGCCCGTTGGCGATCAGCGTGCCCCACTCAGCAGCGGGCGGCGCTGCGCCGAAGCCCAGAAAGCTGAGCCCAGCGGTGGCCAGGATCGCGGCGCCAAAGTCCAGGGTGGCCAGTACCGCCACCGGGCCCCACGCATTGGGCAGTACGTGGCGCATCAGGGTGCGCGTCCAACTGGCGCCGGCTAGGCGCGCCGCTTCGACGTACGCCAGCGATTTGATGCGCAGCACCTCGGCGCGGGTCGTGCGGGCGAAGCCTGGAATGATCCCGACACCCACCGCAACGGCCACGGGCACCGTGCCAAAACCGATGGCCGTGACGATCGCCAGCGCCAACAGCAAGCCGGGTAGGGCAAGCAAGACGTCGATCAGGCGCATCAGGGCTGCATCCAGGTGCCCTCCGGCAAATCCCGCCAGTACGCCAAGGCCAAGGCCGCCCACCAGGGCGATGGCCACTGCCAGCAATGCCGCCATCACCGACAGGCGCGCGCCATACACCACCCGCGTGTACAGGTCGCGGCCCAACTCGTCGGTACCGAACCAATGCACCAGGTTTGGAGGCGTGAGCTTGTCGGCGGGTGCCGTGGCGTAGGGGTCGAAACTGGTGAGCAGCTGAGGTGCCAGTGCGGCAAATAAAGCGAACAAGACGATCAGCAGCGCCAGGCTGAAGCCAGGGCGGCGCAACAGCGGCGTCAAGGCGCGATGGACGCGCTGATACCGCGTGCGTCGTTCCCAGATGCGGCGTGTGCACGGCTCATCGCTGGTTGAGGCGGCGTCGGGTGCGATCAGGGGAATATCCATGGTCATCTCAGTTCACCTTGGCCGTAGGGGTGATGCGAGGGTCGAGGTAGGGGTAGAGCAGATCGACGATCAGGTTGACGAGCACGAAAGCGGCCGCCGATACCGCGACAATCGCCAGCACTACCGGTATGTCCTGACGCAGCACGGCTTCCTGGGCCAACCGGCCTACGCCATTGCGCGAGAAGATGGTCTCGACCAGCACGGCACCGGACACCGTGTTGCCGACCTGCAGGCCGATCAGGGTCAGCAGCGGCAGCGTGGCGTTGCGCAGGCCGTGGCGGGCCTGGACCTGGGCGCGGCTGAGCCCTTTGGCGAAGGCGGTGGTGATGTAGGGTTCCTGCCACACCCCTTGAAAGCCCCGCTGCAACACTTGGGCATACACAGCGGCGCTGGGTATCGCCAGGGTGATTGCCGGCAGCACCAGGCTGGCAAAACCTTGGCTGCCAGTGGCCGGGAACCAGCCCAGCGCGAAGGCGAAGACCTGGATCAGCAACAGGCCCATCCAGAACACGGGGATGGAAAAGCCCAGCGAAGGCACCCGGGCGAGTGCCGTCTTGAGCGGTCGCCATTGCAGGTAGGCGGTCAGGTAGGCAAGGCCGACCCCACCCACCACCGACAGCACGATGGCAGAGCCCGCCAGCGCCAAGGTTTGCGGCAAGCGTTCGGCCAGCAGCGCGGTAACAGGTCGCCCCAGCGACAGCGACTGCCCCAGATCACCGTGCAGGGCACGCCACAGCAGGTCGATGTATTGCTCGAACAGGCCTTTGTCTAGCCCATAGAAAGCACGGGCCTTGGCCAATGCTTCGGGTGACAGGCCATCGGCCTCCATGCCGGAGGCACTGAGCATGATCGTCAGGGTGTCGCCAGGCAAAAGGTAGAGGATGAAATACGTGATGGTGTACGCGCCCCACAGTACCAGCAGCGCCTGACCCAAGCGGGTGATCAGATAGCGCTTCATGGCTGGCTGACCTCGATGTCGCTGAACAGCGCAAAGCCCTCGGCGGTCCAGCGGAAATCCTTGACCCGAGGTGCGGTGGCGGCTTGCCAGACGCGCTCGTACAGCGGGAAGGCGGAGGCTTCGTCGATCAGCAGGTCTTGCAGCTGCCCGTAGGCTTGGGCCCGTTGCGCATCGTCAGTCGCGGTGATGCCACTGTCGAACAGCGCCTGTGCCCGGGTCAGGGTCTGCGGCTCGTAGGTATTGGTGGCCAGCGTGGCGCTGTTGGCCGAACGTGGGTCAAGAATCGTCTGCAAAATGATCGGGTCGGCACGGGTCATGTAGGTGGAAGTCAGGTCATAGCTGCCTGCTGCGTTACCCGCGACCCATTCGGCGCGGGTCAGTACATTGAGTTTCAGGTCAATGCCGACCTTGCGCAGTTGGTCCTGCACCAACACGTCACCGGCGCTTTCGGCCGGGGTGAGGTTGTAGCGCAATGTCAGGCGCTTGCCGTTCTTGTACCGGTAACCGTCTTTGCCCTTGGGCCAACCGGCAGCTTCGAGCAACTGTTCGGCGCCAGCCGGATCATAGACGAGCTTGTTGGCCTGGGGCTTGAAGTACGGCGTGGTGACGTCGTACACGCCGCTCACGACGGGGAACTGCGCGTTGTACACGGTATGCGCATAGCTGGTGCGATCGATGGCTTTTTGCAGCGCAAGGCGAACCTGTCGGTCAGCCAGCAAGCGGTTGTCACGGGTGTTGGGGTAGAGGTTCAACGCGGGGCCTGGCAAGGACCGGCTCTGGATGGTGGCGCCCTTGGCCTGGAACAGTTTGAGATCGACCTCCGAGAAGGGGTTGCGCGGCCACAGGATATCGGCCTTGCCCTGAAGGAACAGGCCATTTCGCACACTTTCTTCAGGGATGTAGCTGATGTTGATGGCGTCCACATGCGCAGCGCCCCGGTTATGTACGTTGGCCGAGGGCCATGCGTAGTCGCTGCGCTTGACCAGGCGGGCGCCCACTTCGGGTGTGTAGTGGTCGAGGGTGAACGGTCCCGTCCCGATGATGTTGCCCAATGAGCGCGCTTTGGCGGTCAGCTGGTACGAAGCTGGGGCGAGGATAGCCAGGTTGGTGGTGGACGTGGCCTGCAGAAAGCCTGCATTGGGTCGCGATAGCACCAGGCGCACGGTGAAGTCATCGACCACCTCGGCATGGTCGTAGCCTGCCAGGTAGGTAGCGCCGAAGGTGGCGGGCAACTGAGCCGCGAATGCCTTGTTGCTGTCGAAGGCTGCTTTGACGGCGTGCGCGTCAAAGCGCTCGCCATTGCTGAACGTGACGTCCTGACGCAGGTGGAAGGTGTAGCTCAGGGCGTCGGCACTGACTTCCCAGCTTTTGGCCAGCCAAGGGATGATCTGCCCGCTGTCGGGGTCTTGATCCGTGAGCGACTCAGCCACGTTGCGCAGCAGCACACGGTGCTCCAACCAGTAGACCTGGAAGGGATCGAGGCTGACCAGGGTGGTGTTGTCGCCCCAGAAGGCGATGTTGAGTGTTTTGCCAGCACTGGCTTCATTGCCAGGGGAGCAGGCAGTGAGGGCCAGGGTCAGGGCGCCGAAGGCAAACAGGTGGTGCAGTGGGGGCATTGCGTGGTCCTTCAAGGAGATGAGTGCGTCGGTGTCCGGCCACGCGCAAGGCGAGCCGGTCGCCACTGACAACGTGTCGATCGTCGGAACATGGAGGCGCCTGAGCGGGCGAGCTTGCCCCTAGCGCAGGCACATCCAGCCTGGAGCGATCAGTTCTGGTAGTCGCGGCTCTCGCGATCCAGTTGCCGGATCAACGCGTCCCAATGCCGCTGGATGCCTTCCCCCTTGCCATCGGAAAAGCGCTTGGATTGCTCATGCACCTTGGCAATGGCCGCCTGCGATGCATGCAGCAATTGATCGTTGCCCCCGGCCTGGGCGGCCACCTGAATATTGCAGGCACGCTCTAGCCCATGCAGTTCGCGAAATGCATGTTCCACGCTGATGTCCCCGGTCAGCAGCCCATGGTTGCGCAGGATGAGGATATTGCTGTCACCGAGGTTGGCCACCAGTCGCTGCTGCTCGTCCAGGTCCAGGGCCACGCCCTCGTAATCGTGGTAAACCACCCGGCTGTAGTACGCCAGGGCATGCTGGGAAATGGGCAGCAGGCCGTCGCGCTGGGCTGACACCGCTGCGCCGTCACGGGTGTGGGTGTGCAGCACAGCCTTGAGGTCGGGCCGGGCGCGGTGAATGGCGCTGTGAATTACATAGCCGGCCTGGTTGATGCCCAGGCCTAGCGGGTCGTCGATAAGGGTGCCATTGACGTCCACCTTGACCAGGTTCGAGGCGCTGATTTCGTCGAACAGCAAGCCAAAGGCATTGATCAGAAAATGTTCCTCCGGCCCCGGTACACGGGCGGAAAAATGCGTGTAGATATGGTCAGTCCAGCGGAACAGGGCCGCCAGGCGGTAGGCGGCGGCCAGCTTGACACGCACCTCCCATTCTTCAGTGCTGACCCGGTCGCGCACGTTGTTGGCGGTGGGCTTGACGGCAGACAGTGAACTCATTGAGGTGTTCTCCGGTGATCAGTAACCACGGGCGGTGTCGACCAGATTGGTCAGGGGTGCTCGCTCGCGGTAGCGGTGGAAATTGGCGATGAAGGCTTCGAGAAGCGCCGGGTAACCTTCATCGGAAATGGCCGAGGTGTGGGGCGACAGGAACACGCGTGGGTGGTGATAAAGCGGGTGGTCAGCGGGCAGCGGCTCGGGATCGGTCACATCCAGGCTGGCGCGGGCGATTACACCGCTGTCCAGCGCCTCCAGCAGCGCCTGCTGATCGATCAGCCCGCCACGGGCGACATTGATCAGGTGCAAGCCTGGGCGGGCCTCGTTCAGTACGTGCCGATCGATCAGCCCACGGGTGTCACGGGTGAGTGGGGCGGCCAGCACGAGGTGGTCGCTCTGTGCGAACAACTGTCGTAGATCGTTGGCGCGCTCCACGCCGCGCACCTGGGCAATGGGCTGTCCTGGGCGGCTCAGGGCCGTTACCCGCATGCCGAGCGCCACGGCCTTGTGAGCAAGGCTCTGGCCAATACTGCCGAAGCCCAGAATGCCTAAAGTGCGCCCGCGCAAAGGCGCCAGTGCAGTGAGGCGCCAGTCGGCGTCCTTGATCCAAAGGCTTGGCAATTGCTTTGCCGCGGCGAACATCAGTGCCAGCGCGAACTCGGCCACTTGTTCGGCATTAGCGCCCTTGCCACTGGTGACAGGGGGCCCGCCAAAGATCCATTCGGGGTACAGATCGATGCCCGAAGACACCAATTGCACCCACTTCAACCCCCAGGGCCACTGAACCGGCGGGCTGTCGATGCGCTGACCGCGCACATTGATCGGGCGCAGGATGAACACGTCGGCGGCCACTTCAAGGCTCAGCTGACCGGGAGGAACATCGATGACTCGATGACCCGGTAACTGCTTGCGCAGGTAGTGATTGGCCTGGGCGTCGAGGTGGCTGGCAATCGTTGAATGGCTCATGCCTGCACCTGTGCCAGTGCGGCTCGGCCGGCCTGGCTGAAGACGACGTCGTCCTGGGGGGTGTGGATGCGGCTGCAGAGCACGTCGCGGTAGTGCCGTTCCAGGGCATTGTGCCGCGAAAGCCCAGGGTTGCCCGCCGCTTCGACCGCCAGCGTCACGGCCTCGATGGCATTGGCGCTGACCAGCTGCTTCAGTTGCCCGGCATGGTGGGCTGCGGTGTGCCCGGCGACAGCGCCATCGAGCAGGCTCTGGTTGGCAAAGAGCAGGGTATCGATGCGCCCGATCGTCTGCTGAAAACGCGGCAGACTCGCCAGAGGTGCACCCAGGTTCGACGGTGTGCGCTGCGTGAGAAATGCCACCAACCAATCGCGCGCCGCCTGTGCCACCGCGTCGTAGACCGCTGGCAGCAGTACGCTCATCCACAGCAGGCTGTCTTCATCGAGTTCGGCTTTCGGGGCGTTGGTCGGGCTGACGCTGACGGCATGATCAAGCGGGATCAGCACGTCCTCGAAATGCACCTGATGGCTGCAGGTGGCACGCATGCCCAAGTGGTCCCAGTCCTCGACGATGCTGATGCCGGGTGTGTCGCGGTGTACCAGAAAGCCGCCTACCAAAGGGACAGCGTCGTCGCTGCGGCCCCAGACCAGGAACCAGGTCAGACCATGGCTGCCCGTGGAGTAGATCTTGCGCCCGCTCAGGCGCCAGCCCTGCGCCGTGCGGCGCGCCACGGTGGCGGGCAAGCCGCCGCGGGTCGGGGTGCCAAGTTCGGGCTCGACGCGCAGCGCATTGATCAGTGCACCGTGTTCCACGGCGTCGCGGGCGATGCGGTGACGCAGGCGTTCCGGCCAGTCTGCTGCCCGATGCGCACGGACATGCTGCAAGTACTGCATCACCAGGATAAGCCCGGTGGCCGGGTCGCCCTTGGAAACTGCGCTGATCACGCGGCGCGCGCTCGCCAGGTCCGCACCGCCACCGCCAAGGTGGCGCGGCACTGTGTAGGCGAGCAGCCCGTGGCGGTGCAGCAGGTCGAAATTGTCCTGAGGGAACCGAGCGCTGCGGTCATAGCGCTCGGCATTGGCCGCAAGGGCCTGCGTCAGCTCGGCGAGCGCGCTGCCTGAGGGGTGACTCATGGGTTTCATCCCTGAATGACGGTGTGTTCCTTAAGACCGTATTCGTATGGATGAACGCTGTAAAAGTCTTTTTGGTTCTATGCTAATTATCAGTAAATAGAATTTAATCCAAATTTAGTTATGCGATTTACGTATATCGTGCGTTGAGTTTCATCACCCTGATGATTCAGGTTTAGATCAGCCAGGGTGATAGCAGCCCTGCAAACGTTGCCCGGCCACGTTGCCGAACAACTCTACCGGCTCCTGAAGATTACCCAGGTAGCGAGGATGAAAAAGCCACAGGTCTACCTGTGGCTTGAAATCACTGACGGTGAGTACATCGAGCGAATCGCGGTGCCGGCTGGCTTGCAGCAAGGGCTCCGGAACCAGCCCCAGCCCCTGACCATTTGCGACCAACCCCAGCTGTAACTCAGTGCCGAATGTCTCCAGGTTGATCGAAAGGCTCAGCCCTTGCTCGCTCAGGGCGCGTTGCAGCCCCGCGCGAAAGCCGCAGCCATCGGGGTTCAGTACCCAGCCGCGGGTGTAACAATCCTTGAGTTTGTAACTGCGTTTGCCCGCGCTACCCTTGGCCGCAACCACCTTCAGCGGCATACGTGCGATGGATTGGCTGGCGATCCCGTCGGGAAAGATCTTGCCAGGGGGAAACAACGCGGCGGCAGCGTCCAGTTCACCGTTGTCCATACGCCCGATCAGGCTGCTACCCCAGCCGCTGGTGACCTGGGTGCGCAGTTGTGGGTAGGCCTGGCGGATCTGCGCCAAGGCGTCGAGCAGCACCACGTCCCCCAGGGTCTGCGGAACGCCCAGGCGCAACGTCCCGGACGGGGCGCCGTCGTTGGCCACCAGTTCGCGCAACGAGTCGATCTCGCGCAGGATCGCTTTGCATTGTTCATAGACCCGCAGCCCCATGGGGGTAGGTTTGAGGGGCTTGGTGTTGCGGTCGAGCAGGGTCGCGCCAAGGTCTTGTTCGAAGTTCTGCACACGCCGGGTGATGGCCGGTTGGGTGACTTGCAGCGCCTCGGCAGCCAGGTTGGTCGACTGGCAACGCATGACGGCGACGAACGCGTCCATGTCATCGATTTTCATGATTCGGCTCTTGCCTGAACGGTAAAAAAATAAGGCATTAGCATAATCCCGATCAGCAGAAATGCCATGACCGATACTCAATAATTCAAAAATGCATATTAGGTTATTCCTGAAATCAATTTAAGTTATTAAAAAATAGTCGCTAGAGTCGTCCGCTCGGGCTGCACGACGCCGCCCCACAGGACGAAGAGGCGTTCCATGTCCATTCGAATGAAAGTATTGACCCTGGCGGCAGCCATCCTGTTGATGGGCCAGGCCAGCGCCTTGGAGCGCCTGACCCTGCGCATCGGTGATCAAAAGGGCAACATGCGGGCCCAGCTGGAGGCGGCTGACGCGCTGCGCGATCTCCCCTACGACATCCAGTGGGCGGAATTTCCCGCAGCTGCGCCCCTCGCCGAAGCGCTCAATGCCGGTGCGATCGATGCCGGCATCATTGGTGATGCGCCGCTGTTGTTCGTGCTCGCCTCAGGGGCGCCGGTCAAGGCCGTGGCGGTCGACAAGTCTGATCCCTACGGTACCGCGCTGCTGGTCAGGCCCGATTCGCCGGTGCGCACAGCGGCTGAACTCAAGGGTAAGCGCATTGCAACCGGGCGAGGTTCCATCGGGCATCATCTGGCACTCAAGGCCTTGGCGCAGGTCGGGCTGAGCGAAAAGGATGTGCAGTTGCGGTTTCTCGGGCCGGTGGATGCCAAGATCGCTCTGGACAATGGCTCGGTAGACGCCTGGGCCACCTGGGAGCCTTACACCGCGCTGGCTGAGCTCAGTGGGCAGGGAAGGGTGCTGGTCAATGGGCGGGGTCTTTCCAGTGGGAACAGCTTCCTCGCCGCTACCGACAAGGCGTTGAGCGAACCTGCACGGCAGGCTGCAGTGCAGGACTACCTCAACCGCCTGGCCCAGGCGCAGGTCTGGGCCAACCAGCACCTGGACAGTTACTCGAAAACCCTTGCCGCTATCATCGGCTTCCCCCAGGACGCGGCCCGTCTGCAATTTGAGCGTCGCCACTTGCGCTGGCAGGTGATCGACCCCCAAACCATCGCCACTCAGCAGGAGACGGCCGATTTCTACCATGCCCACGGGCTGATGACTGAACGCCTTGAAGTGGCACCCACTTTCGCCAGCGGCTTTACCGTTCCCGAAAGCACCAAGCTGGCTGCGCAACCTTGACCCGGAGATATCCTGATGAGCGTAAACACTCTGCGCAGACTTTGCCTGGCGCTATTGGCCAGCACGGTGCTGCCAAGCCTGGCTAACGCCGACCAAACGTTGCGCATCGGTTATCAGAAATCCTCGACCCTGCTGACGCTGCTCAAGGCTCGTGGCAGCCTGGAGCAGCGCCTGCGGGCCGAGGGCATTCGCGTCACGTGGCATGAATTTCCAAGCGGATTGCCGCTTTTGGAAGCGCTGAACCTGGGCAATGTCGATATTTCGGCGGATGTTGCCGACACTGTGCCTGTGTTCACCCAGGCAGCAGGTGCAAAGCTTACGTACTTCGCCCGAGAGACACCGTCGCCGACCGCTCAGGCTATCTTGGTACCTGCGGATTCGACCCTCAAGACCTTGGCCGACCTCAAGGGCAAGCGCGTGGCCGTGACCAAGGCAGCAGGCAGCCATTACCTGCTGATCCAGGCGCTGGCCCAGGCCGGGCTCACGTTCAAGGACATCAGCCCCGCCTACCTGATACCGGCCGATGGCCGCGCCGCGTTCGAGAACCGCAAGGTCGATGCCTGGGTGACGTGGGACCCTTATGTGGCCAGCGCCCAACGTCAGCAGAATGCACGCATACTTGCCGATGGGAGCGAGTTGGCCAGCTATCAGCGCTACTACCTGGCGGGCAGCGACTATGCCAAGGCTCATCCTGAGGTGTTGCAGCAGGTCTACCTCGCCTTGCGTGAGGCCGGCACCTGGACCAAAGCCCACCCGGCCCAGGCCGCGCGCATTCTCGGCCCACTGTGGGGCAACCTGGACAGTGCCACGGTGCAACAGGCCAACGCCCGGCGCAGTTACGACGTACAGCCGGTCAGGCCAGAGAACCTGGGCGAGCAGCAGCGCATCGCCGATGCCTTCTATCGTGAAGGGCTGTTGCCGAAAAAGGTGGATGCGAGTGCCGTGAGCCTTTATGAGCCGGTTCAGAAGTAGTGCAAACAGGGCGGTAGCCCGATGGTAGGACCGCGACGTTGAAATCCTGGGCCTGCTGCGCCGCCCAGCACGGCCGGGACTGCTCCCAGGCAAAACTCAAGCATCCAGATGCAGTGCAAGTGCTCCGAACGGCCAAAGCTGTCCTGAGCATTACGCGTTACCTGTAGGAGCGGTCTCGTGCCGCGATGGCCCGCGCAGCGGGCCCGGCGATATGAGCTCAAACGTATAAAGTTCGGGCTACCCCGCCGCATCGCGGCCCAGAGAGCCCCCGGCAAAGCAGTCTCGCCCCAACATGGCTGGATCAGCCTTTTTCAGCCATGACCTTCTCAAGCTTCTCCTGATCGCGCGCAAACTGGCGAATCCCCTCGGCCAGCTTCTCGGTAGCCATGGCGTCTTCGTTCATGTCCCAGCGGAACTCGCTCTCACTCAGTTGACGCTTGGGCTCCCCGGCATTGCCTGGCTTCAGTACCTGCGGCAGGTCGCCCTGGTCTTCACTCAACTGCTGCAGCAGCTCTGGGCTGATGGTCAGGCGATCGCAACCGGCGAGCTGTTCGATCTGGTTGGTGTTGCGGAAGCTGGCGCCCATGACCACAGTGTCGTAGCCATTGGCCTTGTAGTAGTTGTAGATCCGCGTGACGGACTGTACGCCTGGATCATCGGCACCGGTGTACTCCTTGCCCGTGCTTTTCTTGTACCAATCGTAGATCCGGCCCACGAACGGCGAAATCAGGAACACACCGGCGTCGGCGCAGGCCTGGGCCTGGGCGAAGGAGAACAGTAAGGTCAGGTTGGTCTGGATGCCTTCCTTCTCCAGCTTTTCGGCGGCGCGAATACCTTCCCAGGTAGACGCCAGCTTGATCAGCACACGGTCACGGCCAACACCGGCCTTGTCGTACAGCTCGATCAGCGAGCGCGCCTTGGCCAGCAGGGCAGGTTCGTCGAACGACAGCCGCGCATCCACTTCGGTCGAGATACGCCCGGGGATGGCTTTCAAAATGCCCGACCCCACCGCCACCGCGAACATGTCGCAGGCCTGGTCCACATCACCGTTGGCCTCGCCCTTTACGCGCTTGAGCAACTCGGCATAGGCCGGGATGGCAGCAGCCTTGAGCAGCAGCGACGGGTTGGTGGTGGCATCTACCGGCTTCAGGCGCGTGATGGCGTCCAGGTCACCGGTGTCGGCGACCACGGTAGTGAACTGCTTGAGTTGTTCCAGCTTGGAAGTCATGGGCGTGCTCTGTCCTGTGCAATGGGCTCGACATTACCCCAGCCCCCACGGTCGCTCAAGGGCCCGGCTGTACGAGAGGTGAATGTTCGAGTACCCACCGTCTCCCAGGTTCCCTTCAGGCCGGGCCTTGCATCGTGTCGCGCAACCGGCAGGCACTTGCGTGACACGCCAGCGCCCTCAACGCCCCTGCAACAACTCGACGGCCTGGTCGAACACGGCCAGCGGCTCGGCCGCCTTGTGGATGTCTGCCGAAAGCAGCTGGCGGAACCGGCGAGCGCCCTTGAAGCCCTGGGCCAGGCCGAGAATATGCCGGGTCACGTGATGCATCGCACCCCCTGCCTGCATATGCGCCACGATGTAAGGCCGTAACTGCGCCAGCACTTCGGTGCGGGTGACCACCGGTGCAACGCTGCCGAACAGCTGTTGATCCACCTCGGCCAGCAGGTACGGATTGTGATAGGCCTCGCGGCCCAGCATCACGCCATCGAAGGTCTGAAGATGAGTATGGCAGTCGGCCAGGGTCTTGATGCCGCCGTTGAGCACGATCTCAAGGTCCGGGAAATCAGCTTTCAGTTGCGCGGCGACGTCATAGCGCAGCGGCGGCACTTCGCGGTTTTCCTTGGGCGACAACCCTTCGAGAATGGCGATGCGTGCGTGCACGGTGAAACTGCGGCAACCCGCCTCGCGCACCTGCCCAACGAAGTCGCACAACTGTGCATAGCTGTCGCGGCCATTGATGCCGATGCGGTGCTTGACCGTCACCGGTGTCGAGACGGCGTCGCGCATGGCCTTCACGCAATCGGCCACCAGCGCCGGGTGCGCCATCAGGCAGGCACCGATCATGTTGTTCTGCACCCGGTCGCTGGGGCAGCCAACATTGAGGTTGACCTCATCATAGCCATCGGCCTCAGCCAGCCGCGCACATGCCGCCAGGTCCGCCGGCACACTGCCGCCCAGTTGCAGGGCCAGCGGGTGCTCGGAGGCATCGTGGCGCAGGAAACGCTGGGCGTCATTGTGCAGCAGGGCACCGGTGGTGACCATTTCGGTGTAGAGCAGGGTGTGCTTGGAGAGCAGGCGCAGGAAGAACCGGCAGTGGCGGTCGGTCCAGTCCATCATCGGTGCAACGCTGAAGCGGCGTGACGGCTCAGGGCGCATATTTTCTGGGTTGTAGCCTGATATTGCGGTCATTTCGTTCAACGTGTTTTGTACCAATTTTCGGGGTTTTGAGGCGTTATTACCAAGCGTTTGGTACAGACGTGTACCAATCTCAGATGGCAACGATCAGAACGCGTAAAAGGCCGATGGCAGCAGCAGCTATCTCGTCCAGATCCGCATCAATCGCGACAAGGTGACAGTCTACCAAGAGAGCCAAACGTTCGCCCGCAAACAGGCTGCAGTGGCCTGAGCGAAGCGACGGGAAACCGAGTTAGCTGAACCTGGTGCTATCGAGCGCGCCACCCGAGCTGCGCACACGGTCAAGCAGATGATCGACCGGTATCTGGTGGGGGAGAGAAAGCTCGGCCGTTGGGCGAGTCGAAGCGACATACACTGTACGCTATCAAGAACAGATACTTTGGGGATAAGGTTGACTTCGACATAAGTCAGCAGGTGCTGGTGGCCTATGCCCTGTGGCGCATGAGTCCTGAAGGGGGGGAAGGACAAGCCGCAGACGGCCGGCAATGATCTGGCGCACTTGGGCCCGGTGTTGGCGCTGGCTAGGGCAGCTTGGGGGTACGAGATCTATCCACTAGCAATGACTGATGCGCGCCTGGGGCTCAAGAAGTTCGGCTACAACATGAAGAGCCGGGGGAGAGATCGACGTCCTACGCTGGATGAACTGGATAAGGTCCTGAAACATTTCTTTGAGATGCTGCAACGACGCCGCAGCGTGGTTCACATGCCCAAGGTCAGGCATTCGCTATCTTCTCAACGCGCCGGATGGACGAGATCGCCCGCAATCGGTGAGAGGATCTGGATGAGCATCGCCAGGTGGTGAAAGTCAGGGACATGTAAAACCCTAGGCAGAAGATCGGCAACGGTGTGTGTTGCTACTTGCCGGATGCGGCTTGGATTATTATGGAGAGCATGCCGCGTGAGTCCGGAGATATTCTCGTATAACACTGACACAATTGGAACGGCCTGATCCAAAGCATGCAAGATGACTGGTATCGAGGATTTATACTTCCATGATCTGCGTCATGAGGGGGGCAGCCGGTTGTTTGCAATGTACTGGGAAATACCAAGGGGTCTCAAGCGTATCTGGGCATCGCGATTGGAACTCGTTGCGAAGGCACACCTATTAGCATGAGGGATAGGTATCCAGGCTGGGGTTGGCTGAGCAAAATCATAAGTTCAAGTGTGGTCGTTGGTGTTAGGGTAGGTTAGGGAGATAGAAATGAACGACTCAAAAGATAAAAAGGTTAATAAGCCGAAAGGGGCGGTTCGAAGTTTTTTTGAGTCAATGCCGGGTGCTGATTACGCTGAAGCAGCTATTGATACATTGACGGATTCGGAACTTTTAAAGAACGTTCCGGTAGTGCGATCACTTATTGGGGCTTGGGAGTTTCGAAATAAATATAAGCGCAGTAGGTTTTTGAAGCGCGTAGAGGTTTTTCATTCTAATCTTTCAGAATTGACTGATGATGATCTGAAAAAATTTGATGAGGAGTTTGAAACCGCCGGCGAGGCGGAAGATTTTGTGACCGATCTTATTGAATTGATGGATCGCTTAGAGAATGAACAGAAGGCGATTATGCTTGCTGGTGCATTCAAGCGTCTGGTTCGAAGAGAGATTCATGAACATAATTTCAGGGAGATAGCTCGAGTTTTTGAGAGGGTAGATAACTTGGATTTATTCCTCTTCATGCATGGCTATCAAAATCCTCACAGCTTTGAGCATGCGTTAGGTGACATTTTGGTCAGCTTCAGGGTATGCAAGAGATCGATCAAGACGGCTACGCGCCAGACGACGATGTTAGATCCGAGCAAGGTTGAATCTTACATTGATGTTGCCTATGAAGTTACACCGTTCGGACGTCTTGTGTTAGAAACTTTGCATCAAGTGTACCAAGATAAAATCGAGCCTGAGTGCCTAATTAAAACTGGCTCCATGGTCTGACCTCTAATGCAATGCTGAAAGCGGGCGGCCATGGTGCTGGTCGCCCGCTTTCTGTCACTAATTGGCCTTCAGAGTTTTGTTGATTTGCTGGTATTCTTTCCTAGTGCTTTCTTTTTGATGGTCTAGATAGAGTATGAAGTTGGTAAGGTGTATGCTTTCAGCGCTCTTTTGACTGTGTTTCAGTCGTGTGATTAGGAAGCTTGATCTGGCCTGAGAATACCTTCCGCAGAAACATTTACGGTGTTAGATGGATGAAGTAGTCAGTGCAAACTTTCTCGATAATAATTATGGCTAATCCGTTGTATTGCGCCATCTGCAGTGGTCCACTAACCCCGGACATCTTTTTAGGCGAAAATGATCGCCATACAGAGGTGTTCGATGAGCAGACAACGACGTACCTTCGCCCCCGAATTCAAGCGCGAGGCAGCCTGCCTGTTGCTCTACCAGAGCCATAGCCTTACTGAGGCCGCCCCGTCGCTCGACTTGGTTGAATCGGCGCTGCGCCGTTGGGTGAATCAACTCCAGTCAGAACGGGGCGGTGCTACGCCATCAAGCAAGGCGCTGACCTGTGGGCAGCAGAAGATCTAAGAGTTGGAAGCTCGGATCAACCGGCTGAAGCGGGAGAAATCTATTTTAGAAAAAGGCTACCGCGCTCTTGATGGCCGAGGAACACGAGCGCTTGCGTTGATCGATCAGCTCCGCCGCGAGGAGCCTGTCGAATTACTCTGCTCGGTGTTTGAAGTCACTCGCTCGTGTTACTACGCGCGTTGCCATAAGCAGTGATCTCCGGACGTTGCGCTACTGGCACTGCGAGTTCGGGTTGACGAGCTGTTTACACAGAGCCGCAGTGCTGCAGGAAGTCGAAGCTGATCAGGAAGCAACCGGGTTCACATGCCTACAAGAAAGCAACAGTGGAGCGCCCTGGCTCACCTAACGTGCTGGAGCGCGCATTAGATGTCACTCCACCGAATCAAGTATGGTGCGGCGGCATCACGTACGTGTGGGTCCGAGGTCAGTGGCACTATGTGGCGGCAGTTATCGACCTGTTTGCACGACGCATGGTGGGATGGGCGTTTTCACCTAAACCGGACAGTGAGTTGGTCTAAGCGTAATCCGGTGTCCGGGATTAGCTGGCCACTACAAACGCCCTCAAGCAGCTACTTCGCATAGCTGATGTCAACGGCTTGACCGCCAGAGATGATGGAAGCGTAACGGTACTCTGTTGGCATCGCCGAGCACGTGAATTTTGTTCATTAGGCCACTATGGCTGCGGTCTAGAGCGTGATCGGCAGGCTCGTCACACGGCACTTCCAGCACCTTTTCCCGTGGTGACTGGGGAGGTTGTAAGATTCTTGACGATACCGGGGCGATAATTGGGTTTATACCAATTTCATACAGAATCTGAGCCGTCCATCTCCAGCTGATGGGCAGGTTTTTGGAGGTTTCCCTAATACTTAAATGAATTTTCAATAGGCCGGTATTTTTCAATAGACTGGTATTTTTGCTAGTTGAAAGGGCTGAGCTTGCATAGTACTGTTGTGACTGCTTTGCGGTGGAGGGGTAAATTATGCCCTGGTATTCGTGCTATGGTTATTCTCCCGCTGTTGGTTTCACGTCTGCGCATGTGGCTTTCAATGGCGAGATGCAAGATCGCCATCTAAGCTCTTATTTTCTTGGGAGCGGTGTTCGTGTCTACTCACCGATACTCATGAGATTTTTTAGCCCTGATCCTTATGCACCTTTCGCTGGGGCGGGAATCAGCACCTACGGATACTGCGCCGGTGATCCAGTAAACCGTGTGGATCCTTCAGGATATATGTGGCGTTATTTTCGGGAGCTCTTGGCTAGTTTCGGAGAATCCCCGCCGCTGCCTGATGGAGCAAGGGTCTTGAGAAATCACAAAAAACGAAAACTGGCGAAGGAATCCGACATACTCGAATCACGCCGCGCTAATGATCCTAGAAGGCGGGTGCGTGACGTGGCCGATCTCATTAACGAAAATTCGAGGCCGAGGAAGTTTGTTTTAGGTGCTGATAATGAGCTGGTGATTGCCTTGTCAGGTAGGAAGGGAGAGCCTGATTACGTTAGTCACCCTCTGTTGGCGAAACTTCTGAACGATAAGCGGGTAGTCAGTGCAGGCACGCTCATTGTTGGGGTGGAGCGTAAAATACACATTTATAACGTTTCGGGGCATTACCGGCCTAAGTACTCCGATCTCAACCCTATGGTAGAAAAAATTCGGGAGATGGGTTTGAAGCCAATGCCGGTTAAAGTCCATTAGGGGAGCTTCGAACAGCTTTCCCGTCAGCCGCCCATTTCCTGCCTGTGATTAACTTGTTCGGAACTCCTTATCGTGTAATCTCTCAGTGAGTCCTGCGATCAGGGAAACTCCGAGCACGTTGCCCATCAGCTGGAAATGGACGGCTTAAGGATGCCGAAAGCCCGATTTTCAGCCGCTAATAATTGGATAGCCAAAGCATAGCCTTGGTTGTTTGCCCTCCTGGACGCCCTCCTTTTGCAACAGGCAATAGTTGTCGGCTCACCATCCACCGCTTCGACAGGGCAAACAGCGTGGCCATTTGCGCCGTGTTCTTGGCCAAGCAATGGCATCGGGGTCTCACATAGCCGAATTGGCGCTTTATCACGCGGGATTGATTCAGTTTACCGTGGACACGGCTTGCGGCCACCGCCAGTCTTTAAGTAGTGAGGCTTAATCTCGCGTTTACCGGCAGACTTAAAATCGGAAAAGCTCAGCTGGCTCATGGGATGGCGGGCTTGTTGGAGGCAGTTGGACTGAGAGCCGTTTCAGCACAGGTCAGATGCTCCGTGCTGACTTGATCGGAGGATCCCGAATAGCTGCATTGCTTACAGCGGCTTTTGAGCTGGCCGCGTTTTCTGGCGTGTCGGGGAGCATTTGGAAATCGTTCGGTTTCTGTCGTTTACCGCTTTTTGTTGACTCTCGATCCGCTACAACTGATATCCAGCACAACTACCAGGGTCACATCTAACCCCTCACCGTCGTCTCCTCTCAGGAGTGAGGGCTAGCTAGCCAAGTCTGAAGTTCGGGTCAATTAAAACTCAAAGGGCTGAATTCTGTCGGGTCTTCAGTTCAGAGAGTCACCATCGACAGCACCTCTCGGCCGGAGGAACCGCTCGAACGACTAGCCAAAATACTCCAACGCCAGATCGCCAGCACTTTCAACTGAACGCTATCCCCACAGGCGGTTCTGACCTTGAACACACTGTAAGCTCAACAAGGTCAGACCATGACAATCACCCTCAACAGCTACACCACCGTCAAAAGACGCGAACGTGTCCCTCACGCGATCTTCGCCCACTACTGGCGCGACGTGCACGGCCCGTTGTGCTCACGGCTGCCAGGGCTGGGCTTGTACATCCAGCACCACTTCTCGCGCACTCAGGACGCACACCTCTGGCCATTGGCTGAGGGCGTGGGAGAGATCGCAGACTACGAACTCGATGGCGGTGTAGAGATCGGCTTCAAGTCCGCCGACCAGCAGGCGCGCTTCAAGCAAGCCAGCCCTATCCTGTTTTCTGACGAACAGAACATGTTCGACGAAACGCTGGCGTACGATCTCCCGCAAGGGTCAACGATGGTGGTCAATCGGCTGGCGGACGAGCGCCTCAATGGGCTCGATCATTCCGACCGGATTCATGTGCACATGAGCCCGCGACAAAGCCTTGAAGATCTGCAAGCGTATGTGCGCGACAAACTCGCGCCGACCCTAGCGCAGGATGCCTCGGTATTGAAAGTGCAAGTGCACCTGTGTGCCCCCTTCCAGAACGATGGGAATCATCCGCCGGCACCAGACGTTGCGCACACGGCCACGCCAGCGCGTGCCGAACTGGTAATCATGGAAGTCGCCTTCGGAAACCCTGTGGCCCGGCGCCGGTTTTTCGAGGGGCAGGCGTTCAAGGATACGCTGGCGGATCAGGCCCGGCACATTGGAAGTTTGAAGGCGTTCGCGGTCAGTGGCGTGTACAGCTACGTGGTCGATGGGGAAATGACCACGGCCGGGCTGCGCGGCAGCCGGGCGGCGGAATTGATCGAGTACCTCGGCGCGATCAATCAACTGGAAAGTGAAGTAGAGGCAGTATTCAAAAACGTTGAAGCAGCAGGTTAAGCTGCTCCAACATCCAATACGTGCGGGGCATGCCTGCGGGAAAAGCGCGGCTCGGTCCAATCGCTGAGAACGAAAGCAGGTCGTCGCTGTAATTCTCGAATGCAGCACGGTTGGCGCCCAAGGGGCGCCCCTGTTCAATGCAGCACCTGACTCAAGAACAACCGCCCTCGCTCACTCTGAGGCCGTTCGAAAAACACCGCCGGCGCGGCTTGCTCGACCACCTCGCCCTGGTCCATGAACACCACCCGGTGCGCCACGGTCCTGGCGAAGCCCATTTCATGGGTCACGCACACCATGGTCATGCCGTCCTCGGCCAGGCTGACCATGGTGTCGAGCACCTCCTTGACCATTTCCGGGTCCAGTGCCGAGGTGGGTTCGTCAAACAGCATGATCTTGGGTTTCATGCACAGCGCCCGGGCAATCGCCACGCGCTGCTGCTGGCCGCCGGACAATTGGCCGGGGTACTTGTGCGCCTGTTCGGGAATACGCACCCGCTCCAGGTAATGCATCGCCAAGGCTTGCGCTTCGTGGCGCGGCATCTTGCGCGCCCACATGGGCGCCAGGGTGCAGTTCTGCAGGATGGTCAGGTGGGGAAACAGGTTGAAGTGCTGGAACACCATGCCGATTTCGCGGCGGATGGTCTCGACTTGCCTCGCGTCGTGGGTCAGCTCGACGCCCTCGACCACGATGCGGCCCTGCTGGTGTTCTTCGAGGCGGTTCAGGCAGCGAATGGTGGTCGACTTGCCTGAGCCGGACGGGCCGCACAGCACGATGCGCTCACCTGGCTGCACGCTGAGGTTGATGTTCTTGAGCACCTGGAAGTTGCCGTACCACTTGTTGACGTTCTCCATCTGGATCATGGGTTGGATGCCCGGTGTATCCAGGGATTGGGTCGCTTCGTTCATCTGAAATACTCCTGGCTGGCGCGCAGACACGCTTGGCCGGTGCAAGCGGGCGCTGGCTGCGCAAAGAAGGGTTGTACACGCTGTTCGTTCAGTGCAGAACGCTTTGCAGAAACTGCCGGGTGCGGGCCTGTTGCGGGGCGCTGAACAGCTGCGACGGCGGCCCGGTCTCGATGACCTTGCCGGCGTCGAAGAACACCACGCGGTCGGCCACCTCGCGGGCGAAGCCCATTTCGTGGGTGACGACGATCATGGTCATGCCCTCGGCCGCCAGGCCCTTCATGACATTGAGTACGTCGCCGACGGTTTCCGGGTCGAGCGCAGAGGTGGGCTCGTCGAACAGCATCAGCTTGGGTTTCATCGCCAAGGCGCGAACGATCGCCACCCGCTGCTGCTGGCCGCCTGACAGCTCGGCCGGGTAATGCGCGGCCTTGTGCCGCAGGCCGACGCGCTCGAGCAACGCCAGGGCGTGAGCCTGGGCTTGCGCTTTGGTCGCGCGCTTGAGCTTGACCGGGGCAAGCATCATGTTGGCCAGCACCGTCATGTGCGGGAACAGCGTGTAGTCCTGGAACACCATGCCCACGTCCTCGCGCAGCCGGGCCAAGGCCTTGCGGTCTGCCGCACGCGTCTGATCGCCATCGCCCACCACCACGGTGCCCTTGGAGGGCGGTTCCAGGCTGTTCAGGCAGCGGATGAAGGTGGACTTGCCCGAGCCGCTGGGGCCGATGATGACCACCACCTCGCCTTGGCGCACGTCCATGTCGACGCCCTTGACCACTTCATGGGGGCCGAAACTTTTGTGCAGGTCGCGAACCGTCAGGATTGTGCTCATAGGCCCGCCTGTGCCCGGGTCAGGGCTTGCAGGTTGAGGTCGGCCGCGCTCATGCGCTCGCGGCGCTGCTGGTTGGCCGCACGCTCTGCGCCCAGGCGCTTGCTGGCGCGCGCCAGGCTTGGCATCAAGGACCCAAGCGAGGGGCCGCCGGCAGAGCTGCGGCCCTGCACGTTGCTGGCCGGGTCCAGGCAATCACGCACCTTCTGCTCGGGTAGGTGCAGGGCATGGCCCAGTTGCTCCAGGGCGCAGGCGTCGATCATCCGGGTGGTGATCTGATTGGCCGGCAGGCCCTGGTCCATGGCCAGGCGCACTACGCCCCCGACCACATGGTGGGCTTCGCGGAACGACAGGTCGACCTCGCGCACCATCAGGTCGGCCAAGCCGGTGGCGGTGGAAAAATCCTCACCGGCGCGGCGTGCCGCCAGGTCACTGTTGGGGGTGGCGGTGCGCAGCACCAGGTCCAGCAGTTTCAGGCAGCGCAGGCTTTCTTCGGCAGCCTCCCAGAAGCCCCGTGTCCCTTCGCGATTGCCGTCGCCGGTATGGGAAAAATTGGTGCCTTTGATGGTCACGCTCGCACCCATCAGCAGGCCGACGATATGGCCACTGCGGCCCTTGAGGTACTCCAGCACGGTGGGGTTCTTCTTTTGCGGCATGATGCTGGAAGTGGCAGCGACGCTGTCGGGGAAGTCGATGAGGTTGAACTCATGGGTACTCCACACGAAGTAGTCCTGCGCCACGCGGCTCCAGAACACCGCCAGGTTGCTCAGGTGCGACAGGCTTTCGAGCAGAAAATCCCGCGAGCCTATGGCATCCAGGGCATTGTCCAGGTAGCCGTCGAAGCCCAGCAGCTCGGCGGTGCGGGCGCGGTCGATGTCGAACGGCGTGCCGGCGAAGGCGGCTGCTCCAAGCGGGCACTGGTTCATCGATTCCAGGGTCTGGGTCAGGCGTTTGCTGTCGCGCTCCAGGGCCTGTTCCACCGCACTCAGGTAATAGCCGTAGGTGATCGGCTGCGCCGGCTGAAGGTGCGTGTAGCCAGGCATCACCACTTCGGCGTACCGCTCGGCGCAGTCAAGGGCCGTGGCGCGTACCGTTGCCAACTCGTCGATCAGGTCCATCAGCAGGTCGCGGCAGCGCAGGCGGTCGAGGGTGGCCAGGATGTCGTTGCGGCTGCGACCGGTGTGCAGGCGCCCGCCAATGTCAGCGCCAATCTGCTCGATCAGGTGCGCCTCGTAGTTGAAGTAGGCGTCCTCACGCGAAGGGTCCAGCTCGACCGCATCCGCGCCTGCCTGCTCCATGTCCAGCACACCCTTGGCCAGCACGCTGGCATGGTCGCCGCGGATCAGGCCTTGTTCGGCCAGCATCAGAATGTGCGCCTTGTTGACGTTACCCAGGTTCGCGAAGCCGCTGGCAAAGCCTTCCAGGCGCGGGCGGTAGATGTACTCGTTCACTTGCGGCGCGGTGCTTTCCTTCAGGCGCCGACTGACTTTGGATGCTTGCATGCTGGAACCTCTTCAGTGGAAGTACGTGCCGCCGGACGACCCAGACGACGTTCGAGATAACGGCTGAGCCAGGTCAGCGCCGAACAGATGACGAAGTACACCAACAGCACCACGCCGTAGACTGCGAAGGCGGGGCTCACGCCGGTCATGACGGTTTCCCGCTCGATGATGATCTGACCGACCTTGAGAAACTCCCCCACACCCACAAGGGCGCCCAGGGACGTGGCTTGCACCAGGATCGTCAGCAACCCGGTGTAGGCCGGCAGGATGGCTTTCATCGACTGCGGCACAACCACATGCAGGTAGATCTGCCAGGGGCGCAGGCCCAGGGCCCAGGCACTTTTCCACTGATGCCTGGACACCGACTCCAGCCCGCCACGCACGATCTCGATGCCGTTGGCGCTTCCCCACAAGGTCAGGCCCACGGTAACGGCGGCGAAAGGGCTCAGGTCCACACCGAACATCGGCGCACCGAAGAAGATGAAGAACACGTTGACGATCAGCGGAATGGAGCGAAACAGCTCCACGTAGCCATGGATCGTCCACCCCAACAGGCGGTTCTTGACCGTGGCCAGCACGCCGAGCACGGCCGAGATCAGCGTGGTGAACAGCAACACCACCAATGCCAGGTACAGGGTCATCAACAACCCTTTGCACACGAAGCTCCAGTTTTCGAGTAGGAAATTCATGGTCGCCTCACTGCCGGAAAGGGCGTTGCAGGTGGGCGGACAGCCGCGCAGTCATCAACGCGAGTACCCCCACCAGCACCAGGTACATGACGCAGATGGCCGTGAACATCTCGATGGCGCGAAAGTCCGTGGCGATGCGGTCCACTGCGACGAAGGTCAATTCCGCAAGGCCGATGGCCTGTAGGTAGGAAGAGTTCTTCAGCAGTGAGATCGCGGTGTTGAGCATCGCCGGCAGGCTGGTGCGAAAGGCGATGGGCATGGCGATCAGGGCAAAGTACTGCACGGGCTTGAGGCTCAGTGCCAGGCTCGCCTCGCGCATGCCACGCTCCACCGTGGCTAGCCCGCCGCGGATGTTCTCGATCTGGTACGCACCGGCCCACAGCGACAGGCACACCACACCCGACCAGAACAGCGATAACCCAAGCCCAATGGCCGGCAGGCCGTAGAAGATGAAGAACAACTGCACCAGGATCGGCGTATTGCGGATCAGCTCCACGTACAGCGCCACTGCCTGGGACAGCACCGGGATCTTCATGACGCGCACCGCCCCGCCCAGCACCCCGATCAACAGCGAGCAGAGGATGGCCAGGGCTGTGATGCGCAGTGTCATCAGCACACCGTCGAGCAGGGCAGGCCATTGCTCGACCAGATAATGGACGTCGAACTCCATGATGGCGGCCGATCAAAGCGCTTCGGCAGGCTTGGCCTGCTCGAAGACGCTGATGTAGTAGCTTTGGATGTTTTCGGGTACGAACTGCTGCACCCAGCCTCGGAACAGGTGTTCCTCGCGCATGCGCAATACCGCCGCGCTCAGGAAGTCGCGCCACTGCGCTTCGTTCTTGCGCACGCCGATGGCGGCATCGGAGATCTGGAACGGTTGACCTATCAGGCGGGCATCCTGGTCGTTGTCGGCGACCACCACGAGGGTGGCGGCATCGTGGGTGTAGGCGTCGGCGCGGCCCTGGCGAAAGGCTTGCAAGGCATCGGCGGCGCTGTTCATGCGCAGGGTCTTGACGTCGGGCATGTGGTCTTCGAACCATTTGGCTTGCACCGACCCTTTGAGCGTGGCGAGGGTCTTGCCCTTGAGGTCGGCGATCGCGCGGGCCGGGCTGTCCTTCTTTACCACCACGTCACTGGCGCCCCACCGGTAGGGCGTGGTGAAGTCGATCACCCGTTGGCGTTCCGGGGTGACGCCCAGGGTGGCGATCAGCAAGTCCACCTTGCGCCCCAGCAACTGCGGCACACGGTTTTCGGCGGTCACGCAGGTGAAGCTGACCTTGTCCTTCGAGCCCAGGGCCCATAGCGAAATCTGCTTGGCCATCTCGACCTCGACGCCGGCGAATTCACCCTTATTGTCCTGGTAGCCATACGGTGGCTGGTCGCAGCGCACGCCAGCGCGCAGGTGGTCCGCCTCCCTGATGGCTGCGGGGACGGCGGGCAGGTCGGCGGCCTGAACGGTGGGTACCGCCGCCAACGACACGCACGTCAGGGCCAGTGCAGCGCTTAGTTTCTTATACGAGAACGACATGATGCCTCCTGATTACCGGGCTGCACCGCGCCACTGTGCGGGGGCGATGCGTGAGTACAAGGGCAGAGCTGAAGTGACGCTGGAGCACCGGTGTTATGTGTGTTGTTGCCGGTATGCGCTCGGGGGTATCGCGCTGCATCGGAGCAGACGTCGATGTGGTTGTAGTTATAAAATCTGCGCGTCATGCAATCAAATGACAATACATCAACCCGTCATGCAGAAATGATATGGCCATCAATTTCAAGCAGATCGAAACCTTCCGCGCGGTCATGCTCAGCGGCTCCATGACAGCAGCGGCGCAGGCGCTGCATACCTCCCAGCCCAATGTCAGCCGGCTGATTGCGCAACTGGAACGGGCCAATGGGTTCAAGTTGTTCGAACGGGTAGGGGGGCGTTTGCTGCCAACCGATGAGGGCGCGCAGTTTTTCGCCGACGTAGAGCGCGCCTTCATTGGGCTGCACAGCCTGGAAACCTCCGCCGAGCACCTCAAGCGCGGCGGTACCGGGCAGTTGCGTATCGGCGCGGTGCCCTCCCTGACCCATGGTCTGCTGCCAAAGATCATCCAGCGCTTTCGCCAGCAGAACCCGCACGTTCATATTTCCATCCACACCAATGACTCGCCGAACGTGGCGCACTGGGCCGCGACCCGGTTCTGCGATGTGTGCCTGGTGTCCTATGTGGCCGAGGACATGGCGGGCGTGCAGTCCCAGATCATCTGCGATGTCCCTGGCGTGTGCATCTTCCCCAAGGGCCACCGGCTCGGTGCCTTGCAAGCCGTGACGCCTGCTGACCTCAAGGGCGAAGAATTCATTTCGCTTTCGCATACCGACGGCTCCCGCACGCGGCTCGACCGGCTGTTCGCCGAGGATGACCCGCGGGTGCTCAACCTGGACGCCACCCATGCCGCTACCGTGTGCTCACTGGTCGGGCTAGGGCTGGGCGTGAGCGTGGTCAGTCCGCTGGTGGCGGCAGAATACTTGCACACCGGTATCGACATACGGCCGTTTACCCCGCAGTTGCGGTTCTACACGTATCTGCTCCTGTCATCCGACCGGCCTGAGAACGTGCTGACTCGACGGTTTCGGGTGTTGGCGGGGGAGATGTTGGGGGAGGCGGCGCAGGCATGTACCGTAGGCCTTGGGACGTAGGCTCGGTACCGCGGCTTATTCCCTCGGTAGGAGCAGCGCAGCCTCAAGCCCACCTGCCGCCCGGTTTTTCAGGACCACCCGGCCACCCAGGTGCCCCATGATGGCTGCCACGATCGACAGCCCAAGGCCAGCGCCGTTGGGGCTGTTGCGGCTGTAGAAACGTTCGAACACCCGCGAGAGGCTCGCCTCGTCGATACCTGGCCCTTCGTCCTGCACCACCAATTCGACACGCTCATCGTTGCCCCGCAGCGAGACGGTGATGCGCCCCCCAAGGGGCGAGTGCTCGACTGCATTGGACATCAGGTTCTGCAGCGCAATGCCCAACGCGCTGGCATCGACGGCTACACGGTGCTCGCCGCCCTCTATTTCCAGGGAGGGTTCCAGGCCTTTGTCCAGTATCCAGGGGGTAAGCTCGGCCAGGATGTCAGTGACCACCTCGGCAAGGTCGACGTGCTCATGGGGGCGCTGGCCGATTCGAGGCTCCACCCGGGCCAGTGTCAGCAGTTGGTTGACCACCCGCGTCAATCGATCAACGCCGCCCATCAGGAACGTCAAGGCCTTGGTGCGTTCGGCTTCGTTGCTGGCAGCCAGTGCGTTCTGCGCATGCAGGCGCAGCACTGCCAAGGGTGTTCGCATTTCGTGAGCAGCGTCGGCAATGAAGCGATGTTCACGGCGCAGCAGGTCTTTGATCTGGGCCAGCAAGCGATTGAGGGCAGCCTGCATGGGTTCGAGCTCCGAGGGCAGCGGCACCAGTTGTAGCGGTTCGAGTGATTCGGCATGCCGCGCGCGAATGACGTCGGCCATGTTCTTCAACGGCTTGAGCCCCCAGCCGATGGCGGCCCATACCAGCACGGCAAGCGCCAGGCCGCCCACCAGAAATGGCATCAGGGTGTGACGAACGATACGGTCGATCAAGTCATAGCGCACGTCATCGCGCTCACCCACCCAGATCACCCAGCCTTTGTCGGGCACCGGTAGCACGAAACCGCGCCATTGCTCGTCGTCGCTGGTGAAATCGTAAAACCCAGGCCGCATGGGCCGCGGATCCAGGCGAGGTGCGCTGGGCGTTTGCACCATCAGTGCGGCGTTTTCGTCCCAGACCTGGAAGGCCAGCTTGCTCTCGTAGGGATGCCCCACCCGGTGTCGGCCCGCCTGGGCCAGCGCGGTGTTGAAGGCACGGTACAGCTCGTCACGCGCGCCGCCTTGAACCGGCATGCTCATTACCCCCTGCAGCAGGCGTGCGTTCTGGGCAAGGTGCGCGTCGTACACTTCGTTAATTTCATGGCGGCTGTCATGGTAGTTGTACAACGCCAGCAAGCCGGTGCCGATCAGCAGCAAGAGCATGACGCGCCACAGCGTGCGCTGGCGTAGCGACCTCATACCTTGGCCTCGACCAGGTAGCCGATGCCGCGCACAGTGCGTATCAGGCCATTGAACAGTTTCTTGCGCAGTTGGTAGATGTTCACTTCCAGGGTGTTGCTTTCCGGCTCCTCGTCCCAGCCATAGAGCAACTGCGTCAGGCGTTCGCGGGTGAAGACCTTGCCGGGCTGGGCGAGTAGCTCATGCAGCAGTCGGTACTCCTTGGGCGTCAGCACCACTTCGGCACCCTTGAAATGCACCTGCTGGGTTGCCGGGTCCAAGCTGACACCACCGTGCTCGATCAGCACCGTGGCCCGGCCAGCGCTGCGGCGCAGCAGGGCACGCAGGCGTGCCTTGAGTTCGTTGAGGTCGAAGGGTTTGACCAGATAGTCATCCGCCCCGGCATCAAGCCCCGCGATGCGGTCCTCCAGGGCATCGCGTGCGGTGAGAATCAGCACCGGCAGGCTGTTGCCTCCTGCTCGAAGCCGGCGCAGCAATTCGATACCGTCCAGGCGTGGGAGGCCCAGGTCCAGTATCAACACGTCGAATGCTTCATGCTGCAGGGCGTGCAAGCCGCTGACGCCGTCCTGCAACCAGTCAAGGGTGTAGCCCTCCTGGCGCAAACCATCGCAGATGCCTTCACCCAACGCGCTATCGTCCTCAACCAGCAGCAGGCGCATGTTTAGTCCTGTTTGTCCTTGATGGTGTCGAGTAAAGCATTGATATCGGCACGTCGGCCCTCATCGGCCAATTCTCGGCCGGGTCTGGGCGGCGCCTGCAAGGCCTTGCGCAGCGCAACTCTGGCCTCACTGTAGCGTTTCTGACGCACCAGATGATCGCCCCAGAAGTAGTTGCTGTCGATGCCTGCGGGGTTGATTTTCAAGGCCTGCCTGAGCAGCGTGTCGGCTTTGTCGTCATCCCCGAAGCCAACGGGCCAGCCTGGAACCTGGTCATACAAAGTGCCCAGGCTGGTGTAGGCCGAGCCTTGCAGGGCTTGAGGGTCGAGGGTGATGGCCTTTTCCAGGCTGGCCTTGGCGGCCTTGACCTTGCCAAGCGCACTCAGCCCACCGGTCGCGCCAGCCCAACTGCTGTTGATGATGCCGTCCCAGATCAGAGGCTCCGGGGCATTGGGGTTCTGGCGGACGAAAACGGCCGCCTCGTTCGCCAGCTTCTCGAACGCGCCTGCGCGTTGATCCTTGGGCAATTGATATTGGATATGCGCCCATTGCTGCTGCAAGTCGTACAGGTGTTGGGCCCCTGTCTGATCAAGCGCCCAGCCAAGCGGGGTAAATGCCAGCAAGCTGGCCAATACGATAGGCTTCATTTGCTCGGTTCCTTCATGGGGCTGCCGATATGGCGCCGAATCAATGGCAGTTGTTTACGCAAGGCTCGATCCACCAGCCCTGGCAGGATGCTGTTCAGGCGCACGAACATTTTCTCCGGCCAGCCCAGGTAGAGCTCGCTGCGCTCGGACTGGACCGCCTGGAGTACAGCCCGTGCAACGTAGACCGGGTCGTCCATGCCTACTTTCAGCGCCTGGTTGAGGGCGGTAGCGGCGCTGCTGTTCATGCTGGTGCGGGTTGCGCGCGGCGCGACGTACAGCACGTTGACCGGGGTGTCGGCCAATTCACGGCGCAGTGCTTCACAGAACCCGCGCAGCGCGAACTTGCTGGCGCAGTAGCTGGCATAGCCGGGGTAGCCGATCGAGCCATACGTCGAGCCGACGTTGACGATTAGCGCCTTGGACTGCTCGCGCAGAAGTGGCAAGCAAGCCCGGGTCAGTTGCAAAGGTGCCTTCAGGTTGATGTCCAGCAGCTCATCGAGGGCCTGTTCGTCTAGCTGTTCGAGCAAGGCGAAGCGATTGACCCCGGCAGCGTTGATCAGCACATTGAAGCCGCTCAGTTCGCGCGCGCGCGACACGACCTGTGCTCGGCCTTCCTGTGTACGCAAGTCCGCCGATTGCCAGCGCAGGCTGCCTGGGTAGCGGTTCATCAGGCTTGCCAGTTTGCCCATGTGCCGACTGACGGCCAGGACCTGCGCGCCGGCATGGCACAGCTGCTCGGCCAGCTCAAGGCCAATCCCGCCGCTGGCGCCGGTGAGCACCACGACCGACTCATGCAACCGCATGGCGCACCTCTGGCTGGTCCGCGCGGGGCAGCCCCTGGAACATCTCGGTGTACAGGCGGTAGACCATCTTGGCTGCCTGGATGACCGCCTGCTGGTCTTCGGCGTTGTCCAGGCGGTCCATCAACTGCCTGTAGGTCACCATATGGTCCTGGTCGAGCGCGCCGTGGGACTTGAGGTAGCTCATGGCCCGGTCTGGCAGCGACAGGCTCTGTGCTATGGCGCCGGCGGCCTGTGTGGCCAAGGCAATGCTGGTGCCTTCCAGGACGTTGACCATACCGAATAGCCCTACCGGATTGCCCCGTGCGATCAAGTCGTAAAGATAGGCGACCATGAGCTCGATCGACGGTGCGGGTCGGCCGTCGCGTACCGCTTCCCAGTCGCCCCCACAGGCCTCGATGTCGTTGAGGATCCACTGCTCATGGCCGTACTCTTCCTCGATGTACTCGCACACTGCACCGCGCAGCCATTCGAGCCGGGCAGGCAGGCGCGCCCCGCATGCCATCATCAGCGGGACAGTGTGGCGCACGTGGTAATAGGCCTGGGTGAGAAATGCGATGTAGCTATCGAGACTGACCTGTCCAGCCATGGCCTCGCGGATCACCGGCACGCCGAACAACGCCTGGCGCTCGTGGGTGGTTTGCAGTTGCAACGTTTCAAAGAAGGACATGGTCAGCTCACTCCTGGGGTATGCAGATCAGGGATTGATAGCGTTCAAGAATTGCCTCGCGCCGAGGGCGGCCGTTGGCTGTCAGGGTTTGATCGGTGAGGCTCAGCGGCGCCGTCAGGCGTCGCCAGTGGTGGGCACGTGCGTAGTCGGGCAGCCGTGCATTGCACTGGCTCACCACTTGATCGATCTGGTCGTCGCTCAGGCTTGGGTCCATCGGCCAGATCAACGCCACATTGCTGGGCAGGCTCTCGCCATGTACGAATGCTTGGGCGATGATGCCGCTCTGGGTAAGTTCGGCCTCTACCCATTCAGGGCTGACGTTTCGACCGAAACTGGTGATGAATTGGTGCTTCTTGCGCCCATCGAGGTACAGGAAACCATCGTCATCCAAATGGCCCAGATCCCCGGTGGCCCACCATGGACCGTGGAAAAGCGCGGTATCGAGGTAGCCCAGCAGCGTGCAACCGGCCACCAGCACCTCGCCATCTTCCGCGATGCGCACCTGCACATGGGGTAGCGGCTTGCCCACACTGCCCCGGCGTACGCTGCCCGGACGGTTGAGGGCGACCACCGAGGCGCATTCAGACAGCCCATAGCCCTCGTACACCGCAAGCCCGACAGCCTCGGCGCGAGCCAGCAAGCTGGGCGACACCCGAGCGCCGCCTACGGCGACGAACCTCAACTGCTCAGCTGACATCGCCCCTTGTTCAACAGCAGTGACCAGCCCTAGCAGCAACTGCGGCACAAGGATCAGGCTCTGGGCCTGACTCTGGACGATTGCACCCACCAGTCGCTTGAAGTCCACCTGGGTGGCGCCACTGATCCCCAGTTGCTGTTGACTGAGCAGGTGCACGCAGGCTCCGGCGATCAGCGCGGCATACACGCCCAGGTTTTCCAGCAGAACGCCCAGTGGCAGCACCGCCAGGTGATGCTCGGGTGCGCTGGCTCGGCTAGCTGCCTCAAGCTCACGGGCCACGCCAAGCAATGCCTCGGCACTCAGGCAGACACCTTTCGGGGATCCCGTACTGCCGGAGGTGTAGGTGATTTTTGCCGTTTCCGGCGCAATGGCCACCCCTGCGAGCGACTTGCATAGCCAGAACCCCGGCCGAGCCTGTGGCACGTAGCCCAGCTCGACAAGACGTGAGTCCCACCCGGTTTCGCTCAGCACCAGGGTGACGCCGCTTTGGCTGAGACAGTGGGACATTTGAGCGCAGGTGAAAAACGGGGGAATGATCACGCATGGGCGTTCGGCGAACAGCGCTGCAAGGTCCCACAGCAACAGTTGCGGGCCATTGTCCAAGGCCAGTGCGAATGCACCCTGAGGTTGGCTCCCAAGCCAGGCGGCACGTACCTCGACCGCCTCGAACAAGGCGCGATAGGTCAGGTGCTGGTCGGCACCTTGCACGGCGATGGCGTCAGGCTGACGTAGGGCGTGTTCCTTCAGCAAGGCCTTGAAGCGGTTCAGTTCATGCCGCATGACCGGATTCCTCTCTCAGGACCGGCAAGCCAAGGCGCTGAAAGACGCCTGTGCGCGTCAAGGCATCGAAGCCGTAACGGATATTTCCGGCAAACACCTGAGGGCAATGGCTGTAGTAGGTGCCCCATTTTTCAGCCTGGTCCTCAAGGCGAGCAGGATCGGCTGGCGCCAGGACGACGGGCATCAGCCCCAGTCGCTGGAAGCTGTTGATCAGCGTCGCCGCGCCGGTGAACGCGACCCAGTGCAGGCCGCGTGAGGCCAGCAACCACGTGACCGCAGCGATCATCAGGCGCGCGCTGCCGGCGCTGAGCGAGGCCAGGTTGCCCACCTCGACCATGCAACTGCGCGGCAGGGTTGTCCCGACCACACGGGACACGGCGTCTTCCAGAGGCATGTCGAGGTAGCGCTCCAGAAACAGGGACCCGTCATCGGCTGGGCGAATGCCCGCGGCGGCTGTCAACCGGCCTTGGCTGTCGTGAAACGCCAGTAACTGCGGCAGGAAATGCTGAATATCGGCCTGATGGCTCAACGCAAAGCACTGATGGATGAACCGCTCGAGTGGCATTCGTCCCGGGTCGTCTTGCAGGTGTAGCGACAATGTTGCCTGACGATCGGCCTGGTTGCCGATGGCCAATGGAAGCAGATGGCTCCAGTCACGGTGGGTCATGAAACGTCTCCCAACAGGTTCGATGGGGGACAGTGTCGGGGGCTTATCTGAAGGGAATCTGAAGTCAGGAGTTACAGTTTCATTTCAAGGAGTGCCAGTAGGATCTTCTTTCGTGCTGTTGGGCGAGGGACGTGCCCGTACCCTTCCATAACTGATATCGTAATGATGTCATTGTCGCGCAACCTTTGTCGTTGTGCCGCTGTCGTAGTTCGCACTACCGGTCAGGCAGCAGGGGTCGCATCCTGCGATGGCCATGCGTGAGCCGGTAACGAAGCCAGGGATTGGTCTTTTTTGTCTTCCTCCGAGTACCGACCCATGCTTCATCTTTTTCGTAACCGCGGCGAGCGCCAGGCGCTCACGCAGCTGGCTGCCTCCCTCCCGCAAACACACACCGACGGTGGCCGCACTGCCGCCAGTTGGACAGACGTGCAACGTGAATGGACCTCGCGTGAGTTGCATGCCACTGAGCGTGAAAGCCGTATAGCCGAGCTTGAGCGCGAGCTGGAAAACGCCCGGTTGATGCTGGCCGAGGCCGACGCCAATGCGCGGGCCTCGGAAACCCGATTCGACCTGGTCAATCGTGCATCTAGCGAAGGCTTGTGGGACATGGAAGTGGTGGCTGGTGACCCGGTCAACCCGCGCAACCGCTTCTGGTGGTCGCAGCAATTTCGCGAAATGCTGGGGTTTCGCGACGAGCGCGATTTTCCCAATGTCCTGGCCAGCTGGGCTGACCGCCTACACCCGGAAGACAAGGCCGCCACCCTGGACGCCTTCGCTCGCCACCTGAACGACAAATCAGGCATGACCCCCTACCGGGTGCGCAACCGTCTGGCCATGAAAGACGGCAGCTACCGCTGGTTCTTCGCCCAGGGTGAAACCCTGCGCGATGCACGGGGCGTGCCTTTGCGCGTTGCCGGCGCCTTGCGCGACATCCACGACGAGTTGCAGCGCGAACATGAGCACGACGTGATCATCACCCGTTTCGAACTGGCGCGGGAAATGCTCTCGGACGGGCTGTGGGACATGGAAGTGATCGCCGGTGACCCCGTCAATCCCAAGAACCCCTTCTGGTGGTCGCCGCAGTTCCGCCGTTTGCTGGGCTTCGAAACCGTCGAAGAATTCCCGGACGTGTTGGACAGCTGGGCCTCACGCCTGCACCCGGAGGACAAGGCCTACAGCCTGGAAGCCTTCCAGGCGCACCTGAACGACCGTACGGGCAAGACGCCGTTCGACATCGAGTACCGATTGAAAATGAAAAGCGGGGAGTACCGCTGGTTCCGCGCCCGTGGCCAGACCAAACGCGATTCCTACGGCGCGCCGTTACGTGTGGTCGGGGCATTGGTGGACGTTGATCTGGAGCACCAGCAGTCTGCCATGCGTGAGACGGAAGCAGCCCACCAGCGCACCCTGGAATCCAACATCACCAAGCTTACCCAGATCGTCGGCACCATTCAGAGCATTGCCAGCCAGACCAACCTGCTGGCGCTCAATGCCGCTATCGAGGCAGCACGTGCCGGGGAGGCGGGCAGGGGGTTTGCGGTGGTGGCCGATGAAGTACGCAAGTTGGCCACGCGCACGACGGAGGCTACCGAGCAGGCGGCCGACATGATGCGCGGCTGACAGCTGGTTTTTCTCTCACTTCGTTCCAGGGTTTAACTCATGAATTGGTTCTACGATGCCAGGTTGTCGGTCAAGCTGTACCTCGCTTTCGCGCTGTGCGCGCTGATCACCTTGAGTGTAGGAGTTGTCGGTAGCCAAGGAATCGGCTCGCTTTCGTCTAGTTTGCAAAGTGTATTTGCCAACAATCTCGTGTCGGTGGCCCAGGTTGCAGAGGCGCGTTCCAGTGCCATTGCCCAGAGCCAGGACCTTTACCGGCTTGTAGCGGCTACCGCAATCAATGCGCCCGAAGCTGAACGCGCTGCCATTCTTGCGTCCATGAAAGAAAACCGGCAGAGCAGCGAGCAGGCATTCGCGATCTATCGAGCAACGCCGTTGTCCGACGATGAACGCCTTGCCGGCGATCGCATGGAAAAAGACTGGCCAGCCTACCAGGCCATCATGGATCGGACGGTAGCCACCATCGCACGAGGTGACTTGGCCGAAGCCAGGCAATTGATGGCCGGCGAATTGCACCAGGCATTTCGTACCGTGCTCGACGACTTGACCACCATGGTCGAGTCCAATAACCGGCAGATCGATGAAGGTGCGCGAGCTGCAAAACACAACGAGGCGGCGGCCAAGTTCAACCTGTACTTGGGTATCGGTGCGGCGTTCGTAGCCGCCATTTTGCTGGGTATGTTCATCAGCCGGGTCATCAGCAAACCGATCGCGCTGGCGGTGAATACGGCCGAGCGCATCGCAGGCGGCGACCTGAGCAAACCCGTGGCGACAGGTCACGCCGACGAGACCGGCCAACTGCTAAACGCCCTGGGGGTCATGCAGCAAGGCCTCAAGCGCACCCTGGAGCAAATCGCCAACGCAGCGGATCAGCTCGCCTCTGCGGCCGAAGAGCTCAACGCCGTCACCGATGAAAGCACCCGCGGGCTCACGCGCCAGAATGATGAAATTCAGCTGGCCGCCACGGCCGTCACGCAAATGAGTGCGGCGGTCGAGGAAGTGGCACGCAACGCCACCTCCACCTCCGAAGCCTCCCGGCAGACGTCCGCGGAAGCGGCCAGTGGCCGTGACCAGGCGCGCGAAGCCGTGCAGGCCATAACCAGCGTGAACAGCGAAATCGGACAGTCCACGGTTATCGTTGGGGAGTTGGCCGGTAGCGTGCGCGACATCGCCAAGGTGGTCGATGTGATCCGCGGCATTGCCGAACAGACCAATCTGCTGGCGCTCAACGCGGCCATCGAGGCGGCGCGGGCTGGCGAGCAGGGTCGAGGTTTTGCGGTGGTGGCAGACGAAGTGCGGGCATTGGCGGCGCGTACCCAGGCCTCAACGGGCGAGATCGAAGCCATGATCACAGGCGTTCAGGCCCGTGCCGACGATGCAGTCAAGGCCATGGGCAACAGCCGAAACCTGGCCGACAGCACCCAGGCCTTGGCCCAGGCGACCGGGGAATCGCTGGAGCGGATCGCCCGGAACATCGCCCAGATCAACGACCGCAACCTGCTGATCGCCACGGCGTCCGAAGAGCAGGCCAATGTGGCCCGCGAGGTGGACCGCAACCTGATCAACATCCAGGACCTGTCGACCCAGACCTCGGCCGGTGCGCATCAAACCAGCGCATCCAGCCAGGAGCTGTCCCGCCTAGCCATCTCGTTCAACGACATGGTCAGCACCTTCAAGCTCTGAACAGGGCGTAGACGATCTGTAGCGTGTCATGCCCCGCCCACTGCAGTGGTGCACTTACCTGCGGAGGGCGGCGCGAGGGCTTTCAGTCGACGCGCACGAAGACGTTCTTGGCCATGTCGCTACCGCCGACGGCCTCCAGGCGCTTGCCGCCGTCGAGCACGCGTACGTTGATCAGCGCCATGCCATCTTTGTTGCGCGCGGTGACCACGTCATCCTTGC
Organism: Pseudomonas sp. WSY_20; assembly: GCF_043104335.1. Classification (NCBI taxonomy): domain Bacteria; kingdom Pseudomonadati; phylum Pseudomonadota; class Gammaproteobacteria; order Pseudomonadales; family Pseudomonadaceae; genus Pseudomonas; species Pseudomonas sp. WSY_20. The sequence continues at coordinate 36,597 of NZ_JBICKP010000046.1, read as the reverse complement.
GCTCCCATTCATCCACCTTCAACTTGTTGCCGTTGGTGATGATGGAGTCCTTGGAAAACTCCCAGGTCTGTTTCGGGCTCTGGATACCCATCACGGTTGTGGTTTGCTCGTAGGTGCCTTCTAGGGCGTCGTTGCCACAACCGGCGATGACGAAAAACGGCAGGGCGGCGAGGGCGAGTTTGAGTTTACGCATTGAGCTTCCTTTTCAGTGAGTCAATCTCGTTCGACAGGGTTGATGGCAGGTGCCAGGGCGCCGCGGCGTCGAGATGCAGGTGGGTATCACGTGTGGGTACGAAGGGGGTATCGAGCGTGCCAAGGGCGATTGAGATCCAATCGGCGTATTGGCCTGCATTGCGTGACCAGAACAGGCTCGAGCCGCAGGCTGCACAGAATTGCCGTAGGACCGTGGGGGACGAGGCATAGGCCGCAAGCTGGTCAGCGCCGCGCAGCATGCGCAGCGCCTCACGCGGCACACTGCCGTATGAGGCATAGGCAGCGCCGTGGCCTTTACGGCACTGGCTGCAATGACAGTGGCTCACGGCCTTGGGCGGGCCGAGCAGTTCATAACCGATTGCCGCGCAAAGGCAGCTTCCCTGGTATGTGCTAGACAAACGCGATTCCATGCGTAGGAAAAGGCGCCAGCTTAAACGTAGCGCCAAGGGGAGTCGAGCCGGTTCTGGCCACACGTGTCGGTGGCAGATGCCTGGGAAGCGGTTTTCGCACGTCCTTGACCGTCAGGGTGCACAAGCGCGTGCTGGCGAGCCCGAAGCTCGATCAGCCCGTAAAGCCGTGGGACGTCGGTTTCAGAATGCGGCTGGTCGTTCGCGCGCAACCTTCCGGTGCAGCAAGTGCCATGCTTGCAGGATGCCATTGGACCCGCGCGCAGACGCATGGACGATGGCAAGGAGGCCGCCTGCTCCACGCAACCGTGACGTGGCTGGCGCGCCGCAGCAGAACACGCCGGAACCCGCCAGTACAACAACAGGGGCGGGCCGTGATGCCGAGGTCCGCTGTATGCCTGATCAAATGCTCCACCTGCCCGCTGTCCAACGTATCGTGGCCGATCACCAAGAAACGCCTGGTGCGCTGCTACCGATACTGCACGCCATCCAGCATGCTGTCGGCTACATTCCCGATGCCGCCGTCGGCGAGGTCGCCCACGCACTCAACCTGAGCCGGGCCGAGGTCCAGGGCGTCATCAGCTTCTATCATGATTTCCGCACTGCCGCGCCAGCCCGGCACACCCTGCGCCTGTGCCGGGCCGAGTCGTGCCAGAGCCGTGGCGCCGAGGCCCTGGCCGCGCAGCTGCGCGAGCAATTGGCGCTCGATGACCATGGCACCAGCGCCGACGGTGCCATCAGCCTGCGCCCGGTCTATTGCCTGGGCGCCTGTGCCTGTTCGCCAGCCCTTGAACTGGACGGTCAGGTGCACGCCCGGCTCACGCCTGAGCGGCTACGCGAGTTGGTCAAGGGTTGCCAGGAGGGCGCCACATGCTGAAGGTCCATGTCCCCCGCGATTCGGTGGCCCGAGCCGTCGGCGCAGACCAGGTGGTCGAGGCGTTGCAGCGCGAGGCCGAGCGGCGCAATGTGCAGCTGGACATTCGGCGCACCAGTTCCCGTGGCCTCTATTGGCTCGAGCCGCTGCTCGAGTGCGACAGCGAGCAGGGCCGCCAGGGTTTCGGGCCGGTGACGCCGCAGGATGTACCCGGCCTGCTGGACGCCATGATCGGTTCGCAGGCAAACCATCCGCTGGCGGTGGGGCCTGTGGAAGACATGCCTTACCTCAAGACCCAGCAGCGCCTGCTGTTCGCGCGTGCTGGCATTACCCGCCCCTTGTCCTTGGATGATTACCGCGCCCATGGCGGCTTTGCCGGCTTGGAAGCGGCCGTTGCCATGGACGGCGCCGAGGTGGTGGCTGCCGTGCTCGATTCCGGCCTGCGTGGTCGTGGCGGGGCTGCGTTTCCTGCCGGCATCAAGTGGCGCACCGTGCGCGACGCCAAGCCTGCCCAGAAGTACGTGGTATGCAACGCCGACGAAGGCGACTCCGGCACCTTCGCCGACCGCATGTTGATGGAAGGCGACCCGTACCTGTTGATCGAGGGCATGATCATCGCTGGCCTGGCGGTGGGTGCCGACAAGGGCTACATCTATGTGCGCTCGGAGTACCCGGACGCCATCGCCACACTCGACCAGGCATTTGTCATCGCACGCCAGGCAGGCTACCTGGGTACCAATGTGGCCGGTAGCGGCAAGGCGTTCGACCTCGAAGTGCGCGTGGGCGCAGGCGCCTACATTTGCGGTGAAGAAACCGCGCTGCTCGAATCCATCGAAGGCAAGCGCGGCATCGTTCGCGCCAAGCCGCCGCTCCCGGCGCTGGAAGGCCTGTTCGGCCTGCCGACCTTGGTGCACAACGTGCTGACCCTGGCCTCGGTGCCTGTCATCCTGGCCAAGGGAGCACCGTTCTACCGCGATTTCGGCATGGGCCGCTCGCTGGGCACCATGCCGTTCCAGCTGGCCGGCAATGTTCGCCACGGCGGCCTGGTGGAGCGCGCCTTCGGCTTGACACTGCGTGAACTGGTGGAGGGCTACGGCGGCGGCACGGCCAGTGGCCGGCCGCTGAAGGCCGCCCAGGTGGGTGGGCCGTTGGGCGCCTGGGTACCCCCCAGCCATTTCGACACGCCGCTGGACTACGAGGCCTTCGCGGCCGTGGGCGCCATGCTCGGCCACGGCGGTGTGGTGGTGGCCGACGACACCTTGAACATGGCCAGCATGGCCCGCTTCGCCTTGCAGTTCTGTGCCGAGGAGTCCTGCGGCAAGTGCACCCCGTGCCGTATCGGCTCGACCCGTGGCATGGAAGTGGTGGACCGGCTGATTGCCAGCGATGACATCACCGAGCGCCATGACCAGGCACTGCTGCTTCGCGATTTGTGCGACACCATGCAATACGGCTCGCTGTGTGCCATGGGCGGTATGACCGCTTACCCGGTCGCCAGCGCCCTCAAGTATTTCCCTGCCGATTTCGGGCTGACCCAAGCGGAGGCCGCGCAATGATCCATATCTTCGATCCGCAAACCGACCTGGGCACGCCAGCCCGTGACAGCGAAGTGCAGGTCAGCCTGAACATCGACGGCCGCGCGATCAGCGTTCCTGCTGGCACGTCGGTGATGCGTGCAGCCGCCATGCTTGGCACGACCATTCCAAAGCTGTGCGCCACCGATAGCCTCGAAGCCTTCGGCTCCTGCCGCATGTGCATGGTGGAAATCGAGGGCATGCGCGGTTACCCGGCCTCCTGCACCACGCCGGTCACCGAAGGCATGGTCGTGCGCACCGAAACGCCGCGCCTGGCGGGCTTGCGCCGTAACGTGATGGAACTGTACATCTCCGATCACCCCCTCGATTGCCTGACCTGTTCGGCCAACGGCAACTGTGAACTGCAGACCGTGGCCGGGCAGGTGGGGCTGCGCGAGGTGCGCTACGGCTATGACGGTGCCAACCATCTGGCCGAAAAGAAGGACAGTTCCAACCCGTACTTCGACTACGAGCCCAGCAAGTGCATCGTCTGCAGCCGATGCGTGCGTGCCTGCGAAGACATCCAGGGCACCTTTGCCCTGACCATCACCGGACGTGGCTTCGAATCCCGGGTGGCGGCGGCAGGCGGCGATAATTTCCTGACGTCCGAGTGCGTGTCGTGCGGCGCCTGCGTGCAGGCCTGTCCGACCGCGACGCTGACCGAGAAAAGCCTGGTGCAACTGGGCCAGCCGGAACGTGCGGTGATCACCACTTGCGCCTATTGCGGGGTTGGCTGCTCGTTCCGTGCCGAAATGAAGGGCGACCAACTGGTGCGCATGGTCCCGGACAAGAACGGCGGGGCCAACCACGGCCATGCCTGTGTCAAGGGCCGTTTCGCCTGGGGCTACGCCACGCACCCGGACCGCATCACCAAACCCATGATTCGCAAGCGCCTGGAAGATCCGTGGCAGGAAGTGAGCTGGGACGAGGCGGTGGCCTACGCCGCCAGCGAGTTGCGCCGCATCCAGCTCAAGTATGGTCGGGAATCCATTGGCGGTATCACCTCCAGCCGCTGCACCAACGAAGAGGCCTACCTGGTTCAGAAGCTGGTGCGCACGGCCTTCGGCAACAACAACGTCGACACCTGCGCGCGTGTCTGCCATTCCCCCACCGGCTACGGCTTGAAACAGACGCTGGGCGAGTCGGCCGGTACCCAGAGCTTCGATTCGGTGATGAAGGCCGATGTGGTGCTGGTTATCGGCGCCAACCCGACCGATGCGCACCCGGTGTTCGGTTCACAGCTCAAGCGCCGTCTGCGCGAAGGCGCTCGCCTGATCGTGATCGACCCTCGCCGCATCGACCTGGTGGATTCGCCCCATGCCCGGGCCGAGCTGCACCTGCAACTTCGTCCCGGCACCAACGTGGCCATGCTCAACGCCCTGGCCCATGTGATCGTGACCGAGGGGCTACTGGCCCAGAACTTCATCGACGAGCGCTGCGAAACCGCAGAATTCGCCCGCTGGCGCGACTTCGTCAGCCTGCCGGAAAATGCCCCCGAAGTGCTGGGCCAAGTGTGTGGCGTTGCAGCGCAGCAGATTCGCGCCGCGGCCCGGTTGTATGCCACCGGCGGCAACGCGGCCATCTACTATGGCTTGGGCGTGACCGAGCACAGCCAAGGCAGCACCGCTGTAATGGGCATTGCCAACCTGGCCATGGCCACCGGCAACATTGGCCGTGAAGGGGTAGGGGTCAACCCGCTGCGTGGGCAGAACAACGTCCAGGGTTCCTGTGACATGGGCTCGTTCCCTCACGAGCTGCCGGGTTACCGGCACATTTCCAACGAAGGTGTACGGGCCGAGTTCGAGCAGGCCTGGGGTGTGACGCTGCACCCTGATCCGGGCCTGCGCATCCCCAACATGTTCGAAGCGGCCCTTGATGGCAGCTTCAAGGCGTTGTACTGCCAAGGCGAGGATATCGCCCAGAGCGATCCGAACACCCAGCACGTTACCGCCGCCCTGCTGGCCATGGAGTGCGTGGTGGTGCAGGACATTTTCCTCAACGAAACCGCCAAGTTCGCCCATGTGTTCCTGCCGGGTAGCTCGTTCCTGGAAAAGGACGGCACGTTCACCAACGCCGAGCGCCGTATCTCGCGGGTTCGCAAGGTCATGGAGCCACTGGCGGGCAAGGCCGACTGGGAAGCGACCGTGGCATTGGCCAATGCGCTGGGCTACCCGATGAATTACCGTCACCCCTCCGAGATCATGGATGAGATCGCCCGCTTGACGCCGACCTTCCGCCGGGTGAGCTACGCCGAGATCGAGCGTCACGGCAGCCTGCAGTGGCCGTGCAACGATGCAGCGCCCGATGGCACGCCCACTATGCACATCGATCAGTTCGTCAGGGGCAAGGGGCGGTTCATGCTGACCGGGTACGTACCGACCGACGAGAAGGTCAACAGCCGCTATCCGCTGCTGCTGACCACCGGGCGCATTCTCAGCCAGTACAACGTCGGTGCCCAGACCCGGCGCACGGGCAACGTCGCCTGGCACGATGCCGATCGCCTCGAGATCCATCCGACCGATGCCGAAAGCCGTGGCATCCAGGACGGTGACTGGGTCGGTATCGGCAGCCGTGCCGGGCAGACCGTGCTGCGCGCCAAGGTCAGCAGCCGCGTGGCGCCAGGCGTCGTTTACACCACCTTCCACTTCCCGGAGTCGGGCGCGAACGTGATCACCACCGACAATTCCGACTGGGCGACCAACTGCCCCGAATACAAGGTAACGGCAGTGGAGGTGGTCAAAGTGTTCCAGCCGTCTGAGTGGCAAAAGCGTTACCAGGATTTCAGCGACGAACAGCGTCGGCTGTTGCAGGAGCGCCGATCCGCCGAGAAAGCCGAGGTGCGCCAATGAGCCAGGACAGCTTGGTGAAAATGGCCAACCAGATTGCCCATTACTTCGACAGCGAGCCGAATCGGGACCTGGCTGTGCAGGGCGTTCGCCAGCATCTACACAACTTCTGGACGCCGGCCATGCGCCGGCAGCTGGGAGAATGGATCGAGGCCAATGCGGGGGAGGGGTTGGATCCTAAGGTTAAGGAGGCGTTGGGTTAGAAGGTGTTAGCTGTCATCTAGTACACGGCTGGCGAGGTGCCGTTTGGCAGCCTTGCTGGGGCACCGGACCGGCCGCGATAGGCTGCGCAGCAGCCCCAGAATTTCAGCTTCGCAGCGCATATTGCCGGGGCCGCGCTGCGGCCCATCGCGGCACTAGGCCGCTCCTACAGGGGGCTGCATGCGGCTCACTATCGTGCTGCATCCGCCAGATGCGCCATCGCCTCCTCGCTTTTCAACACCAGTACATCCCCCTCCAGTGCATCGAGTACTACCTCGCAGGTGTTGCCAATCAACGCGCCGGTAAGCCCTGTGCGGCACACGGTACCGATCACCGTCACCACCGCATCCAGCTGTTTTTCGGTATGGGGAATCAGCACATCGGCCGGGCCTTCGGCCACGTGCAGGCAATCGTCGGCGATACCGTACTGTGCCTGGAAAGCCGCGCACGCCTGGCGATAACGCTGTTCGATGGTGTCGCTCAGTTGATAGACAGGGTCGGCCGCCGACAGCATCGGCGATGGGTGGGCGCTGATCACATGCAGCGCCCCCTTGGCCAGCCTGGCAATCTCGTAGCCGTGGTCGACGATACTGGCATGCAGGCGCTGGTGGTCTTCGTCCTGGTTGCCCACATCCACCGCCGCCAGTACGTTGCCGCCGGTCCATGGGCGCTCGCTCTTGACCATCAGCACCGCGCACGGACAGGCGCGCAGCAGCTTCCAGTCGGCAGGGGTGAGCAGGGCCCTTTTGAGCGGATTGTCGGGGCGATGCTCCTTGATCACCAACTCGCAGCCTTCGCGCTGCTGCACGTGGATGATGGTGTCATGCAGGTTGTCTCGCCACGCCGCTTCATGGGTGACGTGGTCAAAGCCGTCTTCCTGCAACTGCTTGCCCAGCAGGCTCAACAGCGTACTGTGGTCGCGGCGCTTGTCACACATCAACAAGTGCAGGCGCGCGTCAGTGACGCTGGCGATCAGCTTGGCGCGCGTCAGCGCCCGGCTGTGGGCGTGCTCAGGGTCAAGGACGACGAGAATGCTGCGGACGGCTTGCATGGGCGTGTACTCCCTGGAACGTGGGCAGGCGGTGCCAGACTATAGGCCGCGCGCGTGGCGCTGACGCTTGATGCACATCAAGCATAGCCACTGACGCCGTTGCCTGCCGCCGCTATAATCGCCGCCCCTGTCTGTCTCTGTATGGTCGTATCGTTTATGTCCCTGATCCCTGAAATCGACGCCTTCCTGGGCTGCCCTACACCCGATGCCTGGATCGAGGCGGCGCTGGCCGATCAGGAAACACTGCTGATCGACCATAAGAATTGCGAGTTCAAGGCGGCCAGCACGGCATTGAGCCTGATCGCCAAGTACAACACCCATGTTGACCTGATCAACATGATGTCGCGCCTGGCGCGCGAGGAGCTGGTTCATCACGAGCAGGTCTTGAGGCTGATGAAGCGCCGAGGCATACCCCTGCGCCCTGTGTCGGCGGGTCGCTACGCCTCGGGCCTGCGTCGTCTGGTGCGTGCCCACGAGCCGGTCAAGCTGGTAGATACGCTGGTGGTCGGGGCATTTATCGAGGCACGCAGCTGCGAACGCTTCGCGGCCCTGGCGCCGCACCTGGATGAAGAACTGGGCCGTTTCTATCACGGCCTGCTCAAGAGTGAAGCGCGCCACTATCAGGGCTACCTGAAGTTGGCGCACCACTATGGCGATGAGGCGGACATTGCGCGCCGGGTTGAACTGGTACGCGCCGCTGAAGCGGAACTCATCGCCTCACCGGATCAAGAGCTGCGTTTTCACAGCGGTATACCGCTGGCACTGGCCGCCTGAGCACAGCAGGCGGCAGGATAGGTGTCAGTCGCGCCGGCCCAGCAGCAGGCCCACCACCAGGCCAACGCCCGCTGAAAGTGCCACGGTCTGCCACGGGTGGCCGCCAATGTAGTCCTGGCTGGCCGCGACCATGGGCTTTGCCTTGTCACGCAGGTTGCTGGCCGCTTCCCGGGCCTGACGCAGCTTGAGGCTGATCTGGGTGCGCAGGGTTTCGGCCTCTTCGCCAACCAGCGCAGCGCTGTCGTTGAGCAACCGCTCGGATTCCTCGATCAGCGCCTGCAGCTCGCTGAATACCTGGTCCTTGATCTGGTCGCTGTCGGGTACTGCGGCATTTTTACGGGCCATGCCATGCTCCTCCTGGACGGGTCGTTAGAACAATGGATACTCGTGCGCCAGAAAAGTTGCCTCGCAGTGGGCGCTGGCGCCTTGGTGTAAGATACCGGTCATTTCCATCAGGCAGGTGATTCATGAGTTTCAATCTGGCCAACATGAGCTACGAGGAACGGGCACAGATCGAGGCCGAGAAAGCCCGGCTGTTCGAGATGTGGCAGGCTAACCTGGGTAAGGCCAAGGGCGAGGCGGCCCGGCTTATCGCCGAAAAACCTCGGCGCAAGGGCAAGTGGGCCGAATGGGTGCGCAATGAGCTGGACAACATGACCCCGCCCGAATACGCCAGCATGGTGCGCAGCGAAGTCAACAAGCTGATGGCCGCTGCCAGCGCCGCTCGCTGAGCGGGTGCATGTGCCGTCTTACCACTCGTCGCCCTTGGGGAGGTCCAGCGTGCCTTTGTCACTGAACCGCACCGTGCCGAAAGGGCCGCTGGCCAGTTTGCCGCGCAGCGTGTAGGGCAGGCCTTGCAGCGCGTTCAGCTTGCCTAGCCCATAGGCCTGGCGCAGAAACGCAAATGCGGTGATGCTCACCGGCACTTGGACCACCGCCTCGCCATACCGGCCAATCTGTCCGGCCTGGTCGCTGACGCCCGCTGCCAATGGCTGGCCGTTGACCTCCAGGTTCACTGCAATACCGTTGTACTCGATCGGCGTCTCATTGGGGTTCTGCACCCGTAGCTTTACCGCCATGCGCAACTCCAGGTCCTGTCCAGGCAAGGGCTCCAAGCCGATCACGCTGATCGAAACCGGATCCCGGGGTTGCAACAGCGCGCACGCGCCCAAGGTCGCTGACATCAGCAGGACAGTGAGCAGACGGGTGATGAACAAAGGGCGAAGAGTCATGGGGCAAGGCCTTGGAAAGAATCGTCCGGCAGTGTGGCAAATGCTCGGCAGCGTTGAAAGTGTCGGTAGAGATGAAAGATACTGTTTCTCATTAACGCCCGATAATTTCTCTTACTGTGTAGTTGCCTAACCATGCTGACGTCTCACGTGCCGGGCCTGCTGGCAAGTTTCCAGGAACACTATGACGACTTGTTGCAGTTTCTGACCCGGCGCATGCGTGATCGCCAGCGCGCTGCGGACGTTGCCCACGAAACCTACTTGAGGCTTGCGCAGATCGATGCGCACGCTGTGCCGGTGCTGCACCCGCGTAGCTTCATCTTTCGCGTGGCGGGAAACATTGCGATCGATGCCCTGCGTCGTGACCAGCGCCTTGCCGCCTGCCACGACGACAGTGAGGGCATGGTACACGTGGCCTGTGGCGCGCCGGCACCGGAGGCGGCGTTACTGGCCAGCGAGCGCCTGCAGATTCTCGATCAGGCTCTGCTGCAACTGCCCCCCAAAGCGCGCCAGGCGCTGTTGCTCAATCGCGTGGAAGGGTTGACGCAAAGGCAGGTCGCGCAAAGGCTCGGCGTGTCCGAAAGCATGGTGGCCAAGTACATCGGACAGGCGCTGCGGCATTGCCGGGGATGGCTGCAGAAGGCCGGTGTCGCGGCGTGCATGGCGTTGATGCTGGGCAGTTGGTTGGCGTGGCAGCAGGCACCTGTATGGTTGTCCGACTATCACACCGGTACCGGCGAGCGGCGCATGCTCACCTTGCCCGATGGCACCCGCGTCACCCTCAACAGCGCCAGTGCCATAAAGGTGGAATTCGACGCGCACGCACGTCGGGTGGTGGTGATGGCTGGCGAGGCGCTGTTCGAGACGTCCGCCGAGGCCCGTCCTTTCGTGGTCGAAACGGCAGGGCTGCCGGTAAACGGCACCGGGGCGAGGTTCAGCGTGCGGCGCGACGGGCATGTGGTCCTTGGCCAGGGTGCTGCGCGGCAGGGCGCTCAAGCCTTGAGCGTAGCGGCCGATGCCGATGCGCAGCTGGCCTGGCAACGGGGCAAGTTGATCTTCAATGGCAAGCCTCTAGGCCAAGTGCTGGCTGAGCTTGAGCGCTATCGCCTTGGGCGTATCGTGTTGTCGGATCAACAGCTAGCGGGCCTTGAGGTCAGTGGCGTGTTCGACCTGGATGATCCGCATGCCATGCTGCGCACCCTGGAGCAGCGGTATGGCCTGAAAGTCACCTACCTGCCGTGGCTCGCCGTGGTGTATTGATCTTCAAAGCGGCCCTGTCGAAACCTACCGAAAAAACTTTTCATCGGCACTGCAAGTTCTCGTGGGCTGGATCGTCGTAGTGGGGCTAAGCCGCAAACCATTCCCATTCACGACTCGCCTGGAAGCTTTCTCGTGCCTCTCATGCCCACGCTCTCGAATAGCCGCTGCCGTTTTCTGCCACCTGTGTTGATGTCGTGCGGCGCGTTGGCCGTATTGGCCGGCGCGCTGCCCGCTCACGTCGCTGCTGCAACACAGCAGGGATATGTGCAGACCGCGCAGGTACAGCTGGATGTCCCGGTGCAGCCGCTGGACCAGGCGTTGACGCGCTTTGCTGATCAGGCCGGCCTGCATTTGCTGTACACCACCGCTGACGTGGCTGGCCTGCAGAGCCCGACCCTGCAGGGCGCCTACAGTGTCGAGCAAGCCTTGCAGCGGTTGCTCGAAGGCACCGGCTTGAGCTGGCAGTTCACCGATGCGCGGACGGTGACGCTGCGCAAGCACGATACCTCCCTGCAGGCCATCAACCTCAAGCCGATTGAAGTAAGCGTGGCCTCGCGCACCAGTACTGCCATCAGCGAGATCCCAGGCACCGTGTGGGTGGTCGATCAGCAGCAACTGCGCGAGCAGATCGACAGTGGCGTAAGCCTCAAGGAAGCCATCGGCAAACTGGTGCCTGGCCTTGACCTGGCGCCGGAGGGGCGCACCAATTACGGGCAGAACATGCGTGGGCGCAGCGTGCTGGTGATGATCGATGGCGTCAGCCAGAACAGCTCGCGAGGCCTGTCGCGCCAGTTCGACAGTATCTCGCCTTTCAACGTGCAGCGCGTCGAAGTGCTGTCCGGCGCCAGCGCCATCTACGGGGGCGGTGCGACCGGGGGCATCATCAACATCGTGACAAAAAAGGGCGAGGCAGGCCCTGCGCGTTTCGAAACCCAGCTCGGCGCCAGCAGCGGTTTCAACAACAGCGATGATCTGGCGACCCGCTTCGCCCAGTCGATCAGCGGTGGCAACGAGCGGTTCAATGCGCGTCTTGGTGTGTCCGGCGAGCAGAACGAGGCGTTCTACGATGGAGCAGGCGATCAGATCTTCATCGACAATACCCAGACCGACCTGCAATACAACCGCACCCTGGACCTGCTTGGCAGCCTGGGCATGCAGTTCGATGATCAACAGAGCCTTGACCTGCTGGCCCAGTACTACGATTCCGGCAACCATGGCAGCACCGGCATCTGGTTTCCCAACCTCAATTACAATGGCCCCTCCGACCTCGAAGAGGCCCAGTTGCGCAGCGGGTACTCGTCCGACCTGAACCCGCGCACCCGGCGCGTGCTGCTCAATGCCAATTACCACCACAATGATGTGCTGGGCCAGGATTTCTACCTGCAGGCTTCCTACCGCAAGGAAAACAACAACTTCTACCCGTTCCCGTACTACAACCGTGGTACACCGACCGGCTCGCGCGGTGTGTATTTTGCAGCCTCGCAGCAGAACTTCGAGGTCACCAGCCTCAAATGGCTGTTCGCCAAGCAGTGGGACACGCTGAAATTCACCTATGGCGTGGACATTGACCGCGAACGTTTCAACGCTGACCAGACCGTGTTCGATGCGCGGGTGTCCTCTGAAAGCGGCGGGCTGGACCTGGACAAGGCCAGCAAGGCTGCGCGCTACCCCAGCTACGTGATCGATGGGGTCTCGCTGTATGGCCAGCTTGAATGGCGCGCCACCGACAACCTGACGTTCTCCGGCGGCGCCCGGCGCCAGCAGATGGATGTGGAGGTGGGTGACTACAAGGGCGTTCCAGGTGGGAGTAACGACTATCAGGTCAATCTCTACAACCTGGGGGCGATCTACGACTTCAAGAACGGCCACCAGCTGTGGGCCAACTACGGCGAAGGCTTTGACCTGCCCGATCCGGCCAAGTATTACGGCAAACCTGGTCTTAGTGTCGGGGACAACCCGCTGGCCGGGATCAAGAGCCGCCAGGTGGAGCTAGGCTGGCGCTATGCCGACGTGCAGTGGGACGCTCAAGCCGCGCTGTACTACATCTGGTCGGACAAGATCATCAATGTGGATTCGCAAACCCTCACCATTGACGTCGAAGACCAGAAAAGTCGCGACTTTGGCTTCGAAGGGGCACTCACCCGCCACTTCGACCGAGGTTGGGAAGCCGGCGGCACGCTGCACCTCACCCGTTCCGAGGAAGAGGCAGACGGCGGCGGGTGGCGCAAGCGTGATGCGCGTTATGCTTCCTTGTCCAAAGCCACCGCGTTCGTTGGCTGGAAGGATGACGGGCGCAGTGCGCGGTTGCAGGCCAATCGGGCCTTCAGCTTGAAGGACGATGCCCAACACAAGATCGATGGCTATACCACGCTCGATTTACTGGGCAGCCAGGACACCGACTACGGCACCTTCAGCGCAGGTATCCAGAACTTGCTGGACAAGCAGTACAGCACTGTGTGGGGCCAGCGGGCGACGCTGTTCTACTCGCCCACCTACGGGCCTGCCTACCTCTACGATTACCAAGGGCGAGGCAGGACCTACACGCTGACCTGGAGCCTTGCGTACTAAGGCTTATGCGCTCGGCCCAGGCAACGCCGGCGCCCCGATCAAGGGGCGCTGGTTGAAACATCGTGAATCACCTGCGGCGTCGCCAAGCCTTTTGACTCGAACCCTTTGGGCCATAGGCTATCAAAGCCACCAGGCCAGGCGTTTTCGTACGGAGGTGAAGCATGAAACTGACACTACCGTTGTTGGTAATAGGTATGGCGGTTTGGTTACCTACCCATGCGACCGCGCAGCCGTGGCTGCACATTGCCGCCAATGGCAACAACCCCTACAACAGCCCCGTGCAACGCGCCAACCCCAACAGCCGTCAGGGCAGCGTCCCGGCGACGCCGCCTGTGCGCGGCCCGTCTACCCAGCCCGTGCCGCGCACCCCGACGGTAGAGAACCGCGGCATCGGCAACGGTGAGAACCTGCGCCGTCAGCAGCGAACGCCCAATCTGGAACCTACGCGGCCCCCGCGGGACAACCCGCGCGCGCCCTGACTCCAGCATCCCGTATCTGTCAAAGGAACTTCGCATGTCCCGAGCAACCTGGCTGGTTACCCTGGCCGCTGCTGCACTAGCGCCTCTGTTAACCCATGCCGCTGCCCAGCAGACGTTCAAAAGTGAAGAAGGCACCCTTACCGTAGATACCGTGGCCAACGGTCTGCGTACGCCGTGGGCGCTGGCGTTCCTGCCTGGCGGCCAGGACATGCTGGTCACCGAACGCATCGGCAACCTGCGCGTGATCAATGCCGAGGGCAAGGTCGGCCCGCCCATCAGTGGCGTGCCCAAAGTCTGGGCCGAGGGCCAGGGCGGCCTGCTGGATGTGGCCTTGTCGCCCGAGTTCGACAAGGACCGTACGGTGTACCTGTCCTATGCCGAGGAGGGCAGCGACGGCAAGGCCGGGACCGCTGTGGGCCGTGGCCAGCTGTCGACCGATCGTGCCCGCCTGGAAAACTTCACCGTTATCTTCCGCCAGCAACCCAAGTTGTCGGAGGGCAATCATTTTGGGTCGCGCCTGGTGTTCGACCGCAACGGGTATCTGTTCATCGCCCTGGGTGAGAACAATCAGCGCCCGACGGCTCAGGACCTGGATAAGCTGCAGGGCAAGGTCGTGCGCATCCTGCCAGATGGCGAGGTTCCCAAGGACAACCCATTTTATGGCCAGAAGAACGTGCGCCCCGAAATCTGGTCGTTTGGCCACCGTAACCAGCAGGGCGCTGCGTTGAATCCTTGGACGGGCGCGTTGTGGACCAACGAACACGGCCCCCGTGGCGGTGACGAAATCAACATCCCGAAGCCGGGCAAGAACTACGGTTGGCCCATCGCAACCCACGGCATCAACTATTCGATGCTGCCCATACCAGAGGCCAAGGGGAAACATGTAGATGGCATGGTCGATCCGCACCACGTGTGGGAGAAGTCGCCCGGTGTCAGCGGCATGGCGTTCTATGACAGCCCCGTATTCACCGCATGGGATCACAACGTGTTCATCGGCGCATTGGCCACGCAGGAGCTGATCCGCTTGCAGCTCAAGGGCGACAAGGTGGTGCACGAGGAGCGCCTGCTGGGCGACTTGAAAGCGCGCATTCGTGATGTTCGGGTAGGGCCGGACGGTTACCTGTACGTGTTGACCGATGCCAAGGATGGCGAGCTGCTGAAGGTGGGCCTGGCGCGGCCTGACTGAAGCCGCGCTGTCGTCGGCAAGGAGGCGACAGGTACAATGCGCCATGACCATCGAACCCTTGCAACGCTACCAGCAAGCCCTGGAAACCGAGGGCTTTGTCGTTGACCCCGCACAGCGCCTCGCCATCGAGGCGCTGCAGGCCTGCTTCGAGGCTGTCGAACGTGGACGATCCAGCCAGGGCCTCTACCTGTGGGGGCCAGTGGGGCGGGGCAAGACCTGGTTGATGGATCAGTTTCACCGGTGCCTGACCGTGCCGAGTCGCCGCCAGCATTTTCACCACTTCATGGCTTGGGTGCACCGTCGGTTGTTTCAGCTCAATGGCACGGCGGATCCCCTTATGGCGCTGGCGCAGGAGCTAGGAAGCGAAATCCGCGTGCTGTGCTTCGATGAGTTGTTCGTCAGTGACATTGCCGACGCAATCATTCTCGGCCGTTTGTTCCAGGTACTGTTCAACCTGGGCGTGGTGGTGGTTGCCACGTCCAACCAGCCGCCAGGGCAACTGTACCGCGATGGCTTCAACCGCGAACGCTTCCTGCCCGCCATCGCTGCCATCGAGCGGCACATGCGTGTGCTGCCGGTAGCGGGCGAGCAAGACCATCGGCAACACCCGGGCCTGCCGTGCCAGCGCTACTGGGTCACCGACGACCGGGGCAGTCACCTTGCCGCGGTCTTCGAGCGACTGAGCCCGGACGACCCAGGCACCGACCAGCCCCTCATGCTGGGCAGTCGGCAGGTGCAGGTGGTGCGCCGAAGTGCGAAGGCCATCTGGTGCCGTTTCGACGCGTTGTGCGAACAGCCGATGGCTACCCAGGAATTCATGGCGCTGTGCGACCGTTTCGCGGCGATCCTGGTCGCGGACATACCGGCGCTGAGTGGTCAGCAACAGGCCGGGCGTATCGCCCGTGGCACAGAGGACGGCGCCTCCCGCGTGCTAGCGGGCGACCGCGACTTGCCGGCACTCTCGCCCAAGGACGATGCCGTGCGCCGCTTCATCGCCTTGGTCGATGAGTGCTACGACCGCCGTGTGGCGCTGTACCTGGAGGCGCAGGTGCCGCTCGAGGCGCTGTACACGCAGGGGTATCTCGCCTTCCCCTACCAGCGCACCCTCAGCCGGCTGCGTGAAATGCAGCTGCAGCGCTTCGCCTGATGCAGCCACGCACGATTAGCGATCCAGCCACTGGATCAGTGTGCGATTGAAACGCTTGGGTTCTTCGATCTGCGGCGCGTGGCCCATGCCTTCGAAAGTGATCAGTTCGCCTTTGGGAATGAGCTTGGCCACCTGCGGGCCGAGCAAGGCGTAGTTGCCCAGCCTGGCCTTGACTTGCGGTGGTGCGATGTCACTGCCGATTGCCGTGGTGTCCTTGTCACCGATCAACAAAAGGGTTGGCATCTGCAGGTCCTTGAACTCGTGATAAACCGGTTGGGTGAAGATCATGTCGTAAATCAAGGCAGAGTTCCACGCCACCCGCTCGTGCCCTGGGCCCTGGTTCAGGCCCACCAGCATCTGCACCCAGCGCTCATATTCAGGTTTCCAGCGGCCGGCATAGTAGGTTTTGCGCTCATAGTCACGCACCCCGGCCGCATCGAGCTTGAGTTCGCGGGCATACCACTGGTCAACGGTGCGGTAGGGCACCCCCAGGGCCTTCCAGTCCTCCAGGCCGATGGGGTTGACCATGGCCAGGCGCGTGACCTGCTGCGGGTACATCAAGGCGTAGCGGGTGGCTAGCATCCCCCCGGTCGAATGCCCCAGCACGATGCTCTGCTTCACCCCCAGGTGCTCGAGCAGTGCATGGGTGTTGCTGGCCAGTTGCTGGAAGCTGTACTGGTAGTGCGCAGGTTTACTGGATGTGCAGAAACCGATCTGGTCTGGGGCGATAACGCGGTAGCCTGCCTTGCTCAAGGCATCGATGCTGGTTTCCCAGGTGGCTGCGCAAAAATTCTTGCCGTGCATGAGCACGACCGTGCGGCCGTTGGCATTGCCCGACGCCGGGACGTCCATGTAACCCATTTGCAGCGATTGGCGCTGTGATTCGAAGTCGAAGTGCTTGAGCGTATGCGGGTAGTCAAACCCTTCGAGCTGTGCGCCGTAGGTAGGCGATTGGCCGGCAATGGCCGGGCCGCTGGCCAGGCACACCATGGCCAGGGCGGATGCACGCAGCATGAGGCACTCCATGTCAGATCAAGTAGGAAGACTCGACTGTAGCAGCAGGACAGTGGCCATAGAGGCCCAAGGTGTTACCAACCGTGAAACCGGCGCCACGTCAGTAATCGGCGACTACTGTATCTTTCCCCTCCGAGTCGATACCGATCACCCGATAGGCATCCCTGCGCTCACCCATTTCCATGCCCGGTGAACCGGCTGGCATGCCTGGAACGGCCATGCCCTTGAGATCACTGCGGCTAACCAGTTCACGCACGTGGGTAGCGGGGACATGGCCTTCGACGAACTTGCCAGCGATGACCCCGGTATGACACGACGCATGGCGCGGCGGGACTTGCAGGCGTTGCTTGACGGCGCTCATGTCTGGTTCGACATGGTCGTTCACGGTAAAGCCGTTCTCTTGGAGGTGACTGATCCAGGCTTTGCAACAACCACAGTGGGGGTCGCGGTAGACGTCGATGGTGTCGGTGGCCTGTGCAAGGGCGGTGAAGGTCAACAGGCCAAGGGCCAGGCAATTTGAACGCAGCATGGACAAGTTCCTTATAAACGTGTGACCTGCGGCCAGCATAGCGCACGGCCTGGTCCAAACGTGCAAGGCGGCAGGGTCGCCCCCTCTGGCTTTCAACCTGCTGACCGGCGCATTACAGTTTCGTCAGCCAGTGGCTTGGTCATTGCGCAGGTCGCGCATCAGTAGCCCGAACGCCAACGACACCTGTTCAGGGACTGGCAGATACACCACATGGCCATCCCCGGGTGCGACTTCGATGGGCTGCTGTTGCCGGTTGTGCAGCTGATTCAGGTCGAAGTGGTAGTTGCCGCGAGGTGTCATCAGCTCCAGATGGTCGCCCAGGGCGAAGCGGTTCTTGACCTTGACCTCGGCCCAACCATTTACCCGCAGCCCAGTCAGTTCACCCACGAACTGCTGGCGCTCGGACACCGAGCTGCCGCGCTGGTAATTCTGGTACTCATCGTGCACATGACGGCGCAAAAAACCTTCGGTGTAGCCCCGTTGCGCCAGGGACTCGAGGTTGTCCATCAAGGTGCGGTCGAAAGGCTGCCCATTGGCCGCATCGTCGATGGCCTTGCGGTAGGACTGCACGGCCCGTGCGCAGTAGAAATGCGATTTGGTGCGGCCCTCGATCTTGAGCGAGTGCACGCCCATGCGCGCCAGTCGCTCGACGTGCTGGATGGCCCGCAGGTCCTTGGCGTTCATGATGTAGGTGCCGTGCTCGTCTTCGAACGCGGGCATTTCGGTACCGGGACGCTCGCTTTCCTGCAACAGGAACACCTGGTCGGTGGGCGCACCCTGGCCCAGCGTCGGCTGCACGTGGTGCACGATATCGCCGGTGACGCTCTCGGTCGCCGGCGTGACGTCATACTTCCAGCGGCAGGCGTTGGTACAGGTGCCCTGATTGGCATCACGCTTGTTCAGGTAGCCCGACAGTAGGCAGCGGCCTGAATAGGCCATGCACAGCGCCCCATGCACGAAGACTTCCAGCTCCATGCCAGGTACTTGCTGACCAATTTCCTCGATCTCTTCAAGTGACAGCTCCCGCGACAGGATCACGCGGCTGATGCCTTGCTGCTGCCAGAACTGCACGCTGGCCCAGTTCACCGTGTTGGCCTGCACCGAGAGGTGCACCGGCATCTGCGGGTAGTGCTGGCGTACCAGCATGATCAGGCCCGGGTCGGACATGATCAACGCGTCCGGTGCCATGGCGATCACAGGCGCCAGGTCCTTGAGGAAGGTCTTGAGCTTGGCATTGTGAGGCGCGATGTTGACCACCACATAGAAGCGCTTGCCCAGCGCATGAGCCTCCTGGATGCCCAACGCCAGATTGGCATGGTCGAAGGCATTGTTGCGCACCCGCAGGCTGTAGCGGGGCTGACCGGCATAGACCGCGTCAGCACCGTAGGCGAAGGCATAGCGCATGGTGTGGAGCGTGCCGGCAGGCGCCAGCAATTCGGGCTTGGCAACAGAATTCATGAATACACCGGGTAAAGGGCGCGGATGCTAAGCCGCTTGCGGTTCGGCCTTATTGATCTGAATCAAGGGGCAGGTGGCACTTTTACCCCAGCGCCACGCACTAATACCCCAGAACCCATCCGAGGACCGGAAATGAACGAAACTGCTTTGCAGAACAAGGCGCTGGCGGTGCTCCTGGCACTGGTGACCGTTGCCTTCGTCTGGATCTTGCTGCCTTACTACGGCGCCATCTTCTGGGCGGTAATCCTGGGCATCCTGTTCGCGCCGTTGCAACGCAACCTGCTCATGCGTTTCGGGCGCCGCCGCAACGTGGCCGCTGCCGTGACCACGCTGATCTGCTTACTGGTGGCGGTATTGCCGGTGATCATCATCAGCGGCCTGCTGGTGCAGGAGGGGGCAACGCTGTATCAACGCATCCAGAGCGGCCAGCTGGACATCGCAGGGTATGTTGAGCGGGGCAAGGACATGCTGCCAACGTTTGCCCAGAACGCGCTGGACAACCTGGGCATGGGCAACCTGGAAGCCCTGCGTGACAAGATCACCACCTGGGCCTCCCAAGGTAGCCAGGTCCTGGCTACCCAGGCCTTCAGCTTTGGCCAGGGCACATTCGATTTCGTGGTGGGCTTCGGCATCATGATGTACCTGCTGTTCTTCTTCCTGCGCGAAGGTGCCGAGGTGGTGCGCAAGGTGCGCATGGCCGTGCCGCTGCCCGAACACCAGAAGCGCCGCCTGCAGTTGAAGTTCAAGCGTGTAGTGCGCGCCACGGTCAAGGGCAACGTGCTAGTGGCCATCACTCAAGGAGCGCTGGGCGGCTTGATTTTCTGGATACTGGGGATCCCCAGCGCGCTGGTCTGGGCGGTGATGATGGCGTTCCTTTCGCTGCTGCCCGCCGTTGGTGCAGGCATCGTCTGGGGGCCGGTGGCGATCTACTTCCTGATGACCGGGGCGATCTTGCAAGGTGTGATCCTGACCGCATTTGGCGTGCTGGTGATCGGCCTTGTCGACAACGTGCTTAGGCCTATTCTGGTCGGCAAGGATACCCGTATGCCAGATTACCTGATCCTGGTCTCCACCTTGGGCGGCCTGTCGGTATTCGGTCTTAACGGTTTCGTTATTGGCCCGCTGATCGCAGCACTGTTCATTTCCAGTTGGGCGATTTTTGCCTCGAGCAAGCCTCGGGTTCAACTTCCGCAATGACTCGCCAGGGGCTCGGCCGTCGCAAAGAAGGGATTGGCCCTGGCGGTCACCCCTGAAAAGCTGGGTCAAGGCGGGCGCAAGGCAGGATTCCCACTGGCTGACTTCCAACTGCTTTAATCTCGAAAACTCGGCAAAGGTGCGGTGTAGTCACCTACCTGGAGCCGATGATGGTCAGCCTCGTTACGCCCTCAAACCATACCGATAGTTTTATTGACAAACAGCTTCCTTCCTGGCTGCACGCAGCCTCTTTAGAGCAGATACAGAGTCTACGCAAGCGCGTAGAGGAAAATCGCTGGGTCGAGCAGCGGCTGGAAGCCATGTTCAAGCGCCTGCTTTCCCCAGATTCGTTCGCGCGCCAGACGCTGACCACAGCGATAAAGCAGAAGCTCGGAGTATCTGTCGAGCTAGCCCATACCCTCTGGCGTGAGCGCCTCGACTACTACAGCATGCTTGGTGGTGAAGGGCTTCGTGACCATTACACGTTTCATCCGGCCATCACCCATCTGATGCAGAATTTTCCGGCCGGATCGAGCTTCGATGCGCGCAGCGGCATCATCTCGGGGGCACATGGGATGTCACCCAATGCGCCGCTCCTGGTAGACAGCGCGAAATTGGCGGGGGTTTGCCGTTCGGTGGATGCAGGCAAGCGCTACCAAGCCTACCTGCAGACCTTCTTCGACGATGCCGCCGTAACGCTCCTTGCTCAGAGTGTGCGCAAAAGGGTTGCGCTTGCTATGGAGCTTGCAGTGATACGGGGGGAGGTCCCTGAGTCGGATGTCACCAGCTTCGAATACACCCTGGGAGAGGTGCCAGTACCCGATCCGCGGCATCCCACGGTCGTACCCAAGCATCTTCATGTGCTTGGGCACGCCATGGTCGGAGGCCTGATCTTCGAGCGCTCGAATGACTCGTCGGGCGGCTCGGCGGATCCTGCTGGAGGGGTCTTGCTCTATCTCCCTCACCAACCTTTGCGACAGTTCGCGAACTTGACAAGTCTCAACGCCCACTTGGCGAGCTTGTTCAGGCAACCTGAGCACGCATCTTGCCTGCTGGGCCAGGTCGCGGCCGACGCTCGGATAGCGTTTCAGGCAGCACTGAAAAAACGTCTGAGCGACGCCGTGCCCGATTTTGAAGTGACAGGCAAGGTCGCCCGTGCCTTGCTTTTTCCGGAGATGGCCGAGTTGCAAGTGGCCCGTATCAAGGCAGACGCCCGTTTTCTTCTGGTGCCGGTTGCAGACGTGGATCGGCTGCAAAGGCTTGAGCGGCTGCGCACGCTCGAGCAAGTCGGGCTGAACCTGACTCAAATGGCAGCATTGTTCGTACCTCAATTGGGGGCGCTGATGCTGGCCGCTACGGTGACCGAGGTGCTGAGTGAAGTCATGGCCGCGGTACACGACTGGTCACGGGGCCATCAGCATGAAGCGCTGGAGCATGTGCTGGGCGTGGCTGAAACGGTAGCCGTCACTGCGCTGATGGCAACGGGTGGTGAGGCCGTGGCACGCGGCTTCAAGCGCAGTGCTTTTGTTGATGAGATGATGCCGGTCGAACAGGAGGATGGCGCTTCTCGATTATGGGCTGAAGACCTCAAGCCCTACCGGGCGGTAGGAGTGCCTCGCCAAGCCATGCGTGGTCGGGATGGGCTGTTTAGGCACGGCGACACTCACTGGTGGCTTCACGAGGGCAACTATTACGAAGTCAGCCGCAAAACCGAGTCCCACTCCTGGCGCTTGGTGCGCAACGACGGTAAGCCAGGGTTCGCGCCGGCGCTAAGCTGGAACGGCGAGCAGGGCTGGCGTCTGAAATGGCAGCGGCCGCAAATGTGGGAGGGCGAGCGAGCCTTGTTGGGGCATCTATGGCCCGTACCTGCCGAGCTGGACTCGGCACGCCTGACGCAGATACTCAACGTGGCTGATGTGGATCAGACGTCGTTACGTCGGCTGGTGGGTGAACAACGGGCGCTGCCTGTTAGCTTGCGCGACACGCTGGAGCGTTTCGAGGCCGACGCGCGAATCGACAGCTTCTTTGCCACATTCACGGACGATCACGGTAGCGGTGACCCACGTCTATTGCAGTGGTGCGTCGGTGCGTTGACCGAGCCTCAGCGTGAACCTTCGTCATTAACCGCATCGATGCTCGCGCATGCACCCACCCTGCGCCAGGGGCTGATGAGCCACCTGACGGACGAACTTGTCCTCTCTCCTGAAGCCGCGGCAATCAGACGTGTTTTTCCTGGCTTGCCTGCGCGCTATGCCGAAGATGTGATAGCCAATGCTTCTGCTGACCAGCGCCAACGACTACTCGAGCGCGGTCGTATTGATCTGGCACTTGCCGAAAAGGCACGCCTGGCATTGCAGGAGGCTCGCGCCTGTCGTGCATTGCAGAGCCTGTATCTAAACAATGCTTATCACCCTGATATGCCGTCGCTGGTCTTCGGGCTGCTGCGAACGGAGCCCGCATGGCCGTTGGCTTGCAATGTTCAGATTCGTGAGTCTTCCCCCACCGGGCGGGTGATGGCTGAGCTGTACCCGGTCAACGATTCTGCACAGGTGAAGATGCTAGTTTGGAAGCAAGGACAGGTGTCGCTCTACGAGCATGGCCAATTGTCTTCAGACAGCCTTTCAGGGCCTGGCGGGCTATTGGAAAGGCTCTGGCAGCTTTTACCTGAAGCCGAGCTTGAGCGGTTTGGCTGGTCAGGGCCCAATGGCGTACAACAGATGCGGGCAAGCTTGCAGTCGAGACTACCGGCACGCAGGGAGGCTGTGCAGGAACTGATGGGCATGCAGGTGCACCAACCCACTTTCCGAGCTCCAGCGCGCCTGGCTGACCGGCGTTTCGGTTACCTGTTGAGTGGTCGCGCCAGCGCGAATCACTTGGCTGAACGCACGCTCCAGGACCGCGTCCGTAGCCTTTTTCCTGGGTTCAGCGCGCAGAATCTGGAGCGGTTCCTGCAAGTGCTCCAAGAGCAGCCTGGTTCGCCTTTCACGGTTCTGCTTGAGCTCGAGAACGATTATTCGCGCCTGGATCTGACGTTGGAGCAATGGACAGCACAACCTGCAGCTGCAGCAGATGTAGCGCTGCGGCGAACGGTCGCGGACGAGCTACGGCGCTGCTGGCGCTTTCAGGGGTACGCGGGCAGACGTCATGCCAATGGGGATCAAGGCATGGCGCTGTCGCTATCGGGGATCGGTGTTGGCGAGCTGCCCGACTTGAGCGCGGCGCAAGGTTTCAGCCACGTCAGCGAGCTCTCTCTGGTCAACATGCGCCTTACCGATCTTCCCGGAGAGTTTCTCGCACCGTTTCGAGGCATCTTGACCTTGAATCTGGACAACAACGCGCTGACTCAACTTCCTCAGGGGCTGTCTCAGTTGCGTGAGTTGACCGAACTGACCCTTTCACGAAACAGTTTGAGCATCGGCGATGCTGGTTTCCGGTTGCTGGCCGGCATCCCGAGGTTGAGCGTTCTTGACTTGAGCGATAACACCATCGGCGCCATCCCGATCGAGATGAACCGACTACCCCGGCTACGCCAACTTGGTCTGCGCAGAACAGGCTTGACCCAAGTTCCGACTCACCTCGATCAAGCGGTTTCGCTGGAGTATGTGGATCTGCGTGACAACCATATCGCTGAGTTGCCGCTGAGCTTGAGAGCCCAGCGCACTCGCTGGCGTAACCGATTGGCACTGGTCGGCAATCCGCTCCCTGCGCTCTACCGCGATCTGTGGATCGACGCCAGCCGCACTTCTGCAAGCGATAGCAGCCCAGACGGCGACGCCTACCACTTCAACCAGTGGCTCGAGCGTCTGGACCCGACGCAACGCGCCTCTCGTACCGCTCAGTGGAACCGTTTACTGAACGAGTCGGGTAGCGAAGACTTCTTCAGGCTCGTCGGCGAACTGACCGACACCAGTGATTTTCGCCTGGCCAGAGATGACCTTGAGGCTAGGCTGTGGGCCCTGATGGACAGGATTGAAAGCAATACAGCCCTTCGGGAGCTTATGTTCACCCTGGCCAGTGAACCTCGAACGTGCGTGGACAATGTCATATCCAGTTTCGGCTGGCTGGAGACCAGATTGCTCAGCGCCTCGCTTGAGGCCGGAGCTGGCGATCAAGCAGAAGGCCAATTATTGAACTTGGCGCGAAGGTTCTTTCGTCTGGACCGGGTGGAGGCCTATGCGCGGCGGGACATGAGCAGCCGCGGGGCCAGTGGCTCGGAGGTCGATCAGGTCGAAGTCAGCCTGGCATACAGAGTGGGGCTGGCGAGCACACTTGAGCTGCCAGGCCAGCCAATCACCATGCAGTTCAGGACCATTGCAGGTGTGACGGAGCAACACCTGGCAGAGGCCGAAGCCGCAGTTCGCGAGGCCGAGGCCAGCGATGAACTGGCCGTTGACATCAGTGAGCGCGGCTTCTGGTTCGAATATCTGCAACGGCAACATCAAGCCATGTTTGAACAGGTGCGCGAGCCGTTCGTGCAACAAATGGAAGCGCTCTACGAAGGGCGTGAAAGCCTCACGGATGCCGACTACGATGCCCAGGCCAGATCGATTGCCAAGGCCAGTGATGAGGCAGTCAAAGCCAAGGCGCTTGAACTGACGCGTCAATCCTTGGCGCGGGAGGGTGGGCAACCGCAAGAGCAATAGCCATGAAGGCTAGCGTTTTTGTCCAGTGGTCCTAAGATGGCTGCATTCGAGCAAACTGGGCCGCCAATGAGCGACAAGGACACTATCTCCATCGAATTGGTACGCGAGGCGTTGTTGCAGGCTTGTCCTCAAGCAGGCCACGCGCCTCTGGTGCTACGCAAGGCAGGCATCGAGCCGCACCTGCTTTCGCTGCCAGGTGCGCGTGTGCCGGCAACTGCTTACGCGCGCCTCTGGCGCCTGCTGGCGCGGCGCTGCAACGATGAGTTCTTTGCCATGGACCCGCGCGGGCTACGCAGCGGCAGCCTGGCATTTCTCTGCCGTGCCAGCAGGGGGCAACCAACGGTCGGGGCAGGCATCGAAACCGCACTGGCTTTCCTGTCGTTGACCCTGGATTATCTACAGCCTCACTTGATTCGCCAGCAAAGCCTGGCCGAGATCGTCATCGTCGAGCCCACTGATGAGCCTCGACGAGCCTTCACCTACTTCACATTCTGGATGATCGTCCATGGTGTGGCGTGTTGGTTGGCAGGGCGTCGCATTCCGATTCTGGCCATCGAATTGCGCTGTACCGAACCTGCCTTCTGCGATGACTACCGTGTCATGTTTTCGGAAAACCTACAGTTCTCTCGACCGCGCACCCGTATGATCCTGGCCGCCGATTGCTTCGATCAGCCCATCCGGCGCAGCGATGACGAGCTGCACCGTTTCCTGGCCCAGGCGCCTGCCAACATCCTGGTCAAGTATCGAGATCCCGACAGCCTCGCTCGACGCATTCGACGCGAGCTGAGTGAGCAAGACCCAGCGTCGTGGCCCGATGCGAATGGGCTCGCCCGCCGGTTATGCCTGTCGGCTTCCACGCTGCGGCGCAGGTTGGCAGAGGAGGGGCATAGCTATCAGGCCCTCAAGGACAGCGTGCGGCGCCAATTGGCTATCAGCTGGTTGGCGCAGGAGCAGGTTGGAATGCTGGAAATCGCAGCGCGTTTGGGCTTTGCCGACAGCAGTTCGTTCTACAAGGCCTTCCGCAAGTGGTTTGGCTGCAATCCGGGTCACTACCGAACGTTGGTCCTGGGTGCAGGGAAGGTCGATTAGGTCGGGTTTCCGTCTGCCACTCGCTGAGCGCCCATCACACAGTCCAGGTTGAATCAGCATCGACAGGACCTACACGATGTCAGCTTCCCTCACGACTGCTTCCGGCTTCAATGCGTTCTCTGCCAAGGTCGCAAGCGCTACCCATGACTTCATAGCCGCGCGCCTGCCTGAGTGGCTCAAGCGCGCTTCTCCCGCTCAGCTCAACCGGCTGCGTGACCGCTTCAAAGCGCACCAGGCCAGCCAGGAACGCGTGCGCGCCTTTACGCGGCGGTTGATTCCACTGCAAAGCTTCGCTGAGTTGCATATGCAGAGGCTGGTTGCAGATCTGCCGGGCAGCCCGGCCCTGGATGCGCTGCAGTGGCGGGAGATACGGCGCAATTTCAAAGTCCCGCAAGGCACCGGCCTCCCGATCGATGAGGTAATCGAGTTGAGAGAGCCTGCCGTTTTGCGCCTGATGCAGAATTTTCACGAGCAGGCTAGCTTCTACCTGGGCACTGGTCTGGTGAATACAGGTGAAGACAGCTTGCTCACCGCAGACATCGATGCCCTGGTGCAGGCATGCCGGGACCTGAATGCTGGCGGGCGCTATCAGAAGCTCTTGTCGCAGGTGTTCACCGACGACACCTGCAACGCACTGATTGCAGACAAGCGAGCGGCGCTTGAGTTAGCTACCGAAGTGGCAGCACTGCGCGGCGATCTGACGGCCGGGCAACAGATTGCGTTGGCGGGCTTGGCGAGCGATGAGGTCGATCACGGCGAGCTGCGTGCCTACCCAGGCTTGCTGAGCATGCTGGGGCATACCCTGTGCGATGTCGTGCTCGTCCAGTTGCGCGATGAGCACGGTACGGATCGAGGGAGCATACTCTACAGGCCCAGCGATCCTGGCCAGGCATTGCGCCATTTCACGTCCATCCAGGAAATGAACGCCGTGCTCGCGACCGCTCTGCAGAAAGAGAATTACCGGGCTTACTTCAGTCAGTTGGTCTCTGTGGAGGGGCGCGCTTCCTTTCTCGATACATTGAACAAGCGCTTGAGCGACCCCGTGCCTGACCTGTCGCTTGAAGGCGTCACAGGAACGGAGGATATTTTCTCAAGGCTGGTCGACCAGCAGGTTCAGCGAATCAAGGACGACGCGCGTCTGTTGTTGGTGCCAACCGCGCAGGTGGACCGACACGCTTCTGAAGTGCGACGCAACCAGTGGCGCTCGTTGGGTTGGAATCTGGTCAATCTGGCTGGACTTTTCATACCTGTGATGGGCGCAATGCTGCTTGGACAATTGGTAGTGCAAACGCTTTCGGAAGTCTTCGAGGGCGCAGCTGACTGGTATCACGGTCATCAGCACGAAGCTCTGGAGCACATGCTTGGTGTGGCCGAGACGATAGCAGTGACTGCCGTTGTCGGCGCCGGAGCCAACATACTGGCCAGGGGATATGCAGCCACTGATTTTGTAGAAGGACTGGAACCGGTGCGCGGGTTCGATGGGAAGTCGCGGCTATGGGCCAACGACCTCAAGGTCTACGCCAGCTTGCCGGAGGACCCACAACTTGGGAGCGACGGTTTGTACAGGGACTGGGGGCGAGCGTTCTTCCGTAGTGGCAAACGCTATTTCCAGGCGCATCGCCCTGATCCTAGTGGGCCATGGCGCTTGCGTCATGCTCAGCGTCCGGAAGGCTTCGGGCCTGTTCTCGAACACTTTGGCGAGCGAAGCTGGCGGTTGAACGATGGTCGACCACTGGAAGCGGATCAGCCCGATCTCATGCTCGAACAGCTTTGGCCTCAGGCAAGACCGCTCACTCACCAGCAGGCGAGCAAAGTGTTACAGGCCGCCGGAATCGATGTTGCCGCGCTACGGGGTTTACTGGTAGAGGCGCGGGACATTCCAGCCAGTCTGCGTGACAGCCTGGAGCGTTTCGAAGCCGATGCGCGTGTCAGCAGGTTTTTTACAACCCTGCAAGCTGGTGCAAGCCCACGAAACGAAGAAGCGTTGATGCAGTGGTGCCTGGAGCAAACCGTTGCTGGTGGAGGGTCGCAGTTGCATGAGCGCCTTCTTGAGGATGCAGGTCGCTTACGCGGGCTCATGTTCAAGCACCTCTGCCAGATACCGAAGGGCGATGATCCATTGTCCTCAGTCATCAGATCCGACATGCCGGGTCTGCCCGAGCGTTATGTCCAAAGTCTGGCCGCTGACATTGGGCGAACCGAGCGTGATCTTGCCCTGAGCACGGGAAAACTGCCATTGCGGTGCCTACGCCAGGGTGCTTCGTTGCTGCGTGTTGCCAGGTTGACCCGGGCCATATGCGGTGTATACCTGCCCAACGCTTACTGCGATGAAGCGGGCGAACTCGCATTGGCCCTGCTGCAGCGATTGGACGCATGGCCGGCCTTGCACATAGAGCTCTGGACAGACGGCCCGGGTGCGCACCGGATTGCGACGATAGGTGATCAGTCGCCGGATGCAAATCTGATCAAAATCGTTCACAAGGAGGGGCGTTTCCGGGCCATCGAAGAGGCAAGTGCAGGCTATGGTGCTTTGATAGACGAGTCGCACGACTTCTACCAGACACTGCTCGCATTGCTGGAGCCTGCCCAGCGCACTGCGCTTAATCTGGATGGCGATCACGCTGCCGCGACCTTGCGTGATCGCCTGGTGGCACAGATGCCTGAAACGCATGCCGAGGTCGAGCAACTACTTGGCTGGCCTCGACAGGATCGTTGGTTCAACCCAGGCCGGCGTATGCCCGACGGTCGCGTAGGCTACCCACTCAGCGGTCGTCCGGCTCGACGTCGTAGCCCCGACAGCCTGCTAAGGAACCGCTTACGCAATCTGTACCCTGGTCTGGCCGATGGTGCGATCGACAACCGCCTGGCGCGTTTGCTCGAAGGCCCTCAGGCTGCCTATGACGCCTTGCTGGAACTGGAAGAGGACCATGCTGATCTTGAGCGACACCTGAACCGCTGGACAGGCTTCGAGTCCAATCCGGCTCGTCAGCGGGTCCGTCGGCAGGTCGCCGACCAGATCCGCCGGGCCTGGCGACAGACGAGCGAACCTCTGGGCGATGAGGCGGCCGGTCAGCGGCTGAGCCTTGTCAATCTGAATGTGGGCAGCTTGCCCGAGCTGCCTGCCCATATCGAGTTCGAACTCACAAGATCATTGGTCATCAGTGACGTGCCGATTACGCACATGCCCGCTGGATTCCTTTCATGCTTCACCCGTTTGAGAGAGTTGAACCTGAGCAGCAACGGTCTGCTGGGCGTGCCTACGGAAATTGCCTACCTGGTCGAGTTGCGAACCCTGCGCCTTGCACGCAACAGCATTCGGCTGGACGATCACGCCTTGAACGCGCTGACCCGCCTGCCGCAGTTGACTCACCTGGATCTGAGCTACAACCCGCTGGGGGCATTTGGGATGCGCTATAACCAGTTGACGCGCCTGGTGGAACTCAACTTGCGTCACTGCAGGTTGGGTGGGTGGCCTCACGGGTTGGAATTGTGCAGCACCTTAGAACGCGTCGACCTGCGTGACAACCTCCTGCACATTGTGCCTGCGGAAATTCTACAGTTGCCACACGCCCGCCGAATGAGCTTCATGGTGGAGCGAAACCGGTTAAGCAGCGTCGAGATGCAGCGGCTCTTTGCCCTTGATTCAATCGCCGAGCATTTTCATCTTCCCGAGCCGCGGCGTGTAATCGACCCGCAGGTGACCTGTGATCTTTGGCTCGATGCAGGCGATCCGCAATTGCGTGTAAGCCGTCAGGCCCTCTGGGCGCGCCTGATGACTGATTCGGACAGCGCTGGCCTGGTACGGCTGTTGGGGCTTCTTGAAGATACCGGTGACTACGACACTGCATCGTTTCAGTTGGCGGAGCGGGTGTGGGCTTTACTCCAAGCCATTGATGGCAACGAGCAACTGAGGCAGCGAATTCAAAGCCTGGCTCGTCTGCCATTGACCTGTATGAACAGCGTTGCTGATCGGTTCAGTGAGCTTCAACTCAGAGCACTCGTCGATGGGGCTGAGCACAACGTCGCGCCGGAGCGCGGCAATGAGCTATTGGGTATCGGGCAGCAACTGTTTCGCCTGGACCGGCTTGAGCAGGTCGCCAGGCGCGATGTATTGCAGCGCCTGGCCGCGCGGGAAAGGGTGGACCAAGCTGCCGTCAGCCTGGCCTACCGTGTGAGGTTGCGGGCTCGCCTGAACCTGCCGTGTCAGCCCCATAGCATGCTCTACGCCGATGCTGCCGAGCTGACCAGCATTCAGCTTGAGAACGCCTACCGTGAGGTGATGGCAGCGATGACCCCTGACGCGCTATCGATGAGCCTGTCCCAACGTGTGTTTTGGGCCAGTTACATCCACGAGCGGCATACCGAGGTGTTTGAAGCACTGCAGGCCCAGTTCGCCGCACGTCGATCGGCATTGGCTTTGCGGCAATCAACGCTGGATGCCGTTGATTATCAGCTTCAGCTCGACAGCCTGGACACCGAGCAGGCCGCTCAGGACCAGTCGCTAGTATTTGAATTGACCCGGCAATTGCTGTTAGGGCGCGAACGCGGATTGGGCTAACCGCCGTTGTGGCCAAACCGATCATCCACAATGAATGGTTTGGCCATTGTGGTTACGCCTGAGCGGCGCGAACATCGTCCGGACTTAACCGTGCACTCCAACAATAAAAAAGCAGGAGTCTGACGATGCGTGACTACGCCGAGGCCGCTCGCTCGTTCCATTACCTTGGTGCCGCGCAGGCGGCCTTGCAGGGCGAGCTGCAGGCCCTTAACGCCTGTGTCGAGTGTTGTGATCGCCACACGGGCGTCGACAAGGTGGCCCTGCACTGGCTGGACAGTGAAGGCAACTACGAGCAGCTGACTTTCGATAGGTTGCAAGTGCTGGCCACCCGCTTTGCCAGCGTCCTGCGTGCCCATGGTGTCAGTGTGGGCGACCGCGTAGCGGGGCTGTTGCCTCGCACCCCGCAACTGCTGATCACCATTCTCGCCACCTGGCGCCTGGGTGCCGTTTATCAGCCGTTGTTCACCGCCTTCGGGCCTGCTGCGATCGAGCACCGACTGCACCAGTCGCAGGCCCGTGTTGTGGTCACTGACCGCAGTAATCGGATAA
Organism: Pseudomonas sp. WSY_20; assembly: GCF_043104335.1. Lineage (NCBI taxonomy): Bacteria > Pseudomonadati > Pseudomonadota > Gammaproteobacteria > Pseudomonadales > Pseudomonadaceae > Pseudomonas > Pseudomonas sp. WSY_20. The sequence goes on along the minus strand of NZ_JBICKP010000046.1, from coordinate 5,754 downwards.
AGCTCGATGATGTCAAAGCTTGCCCGCTCACGATCACGGTCGATACCCGCGATGGCGAACCGGACTTCCAGCGGTGTCTTGAAAGCGCCTCGCCTGATTGCGAGCCGGTCATGCTCACAGGTGACGATCCCTTCCTGTTGATGTTCACATCTGGAACCACCGGGCCTGCAAAACCCCTTGAAGTACCGCTACGGGCCATCGTAGCGTTCCAAGGCTACATGCGTGATGCCATCGATCTGCGCCCCGAGGACAGGTTCTGGAACCTGGCTGATCCGGGCTGGGCGTATGGCTTGTATTACGCAGTCACCGGGCCGCTTTCATTGGGCCACGCGACCACCTTCTACAATGGCCCCTTCAGTGTCGACAGCTGCACGCAGGTCATTACCCAGTTGGGCATCAACAACCTGGCCGGCTCGCCAACGGCCTTTCGCATGCTCATTGCAGCCGGTGAGCAGTTCAGTACCCCAGTCAAAGGACGCCTGCGCGTGGTGAGCAGTGCAGGGGAGCCCTTGAACCCGGAAGTGATCCGCTGGTTCGCCGAGCATGCCGGGGTAACCATTCATGATCACTACGGGCAGACGGAGCTGGGCATGGTGCTGTGTAACCATCACGGCCTGGCCCACCCGGTGCACGTAGGATCTGCAGGTTTTGCCATACCGGGGCATCGGATTGTGGTGCTCGATGAGCAGGGACGCGAACTACCCGCCGGTCAGCCGGGTATCCTGGCGGTGGATCGCGAACAATCGCCCTTATGCTGGTTCGCCGGTTACCACGGGTTGCCGACCAAGGCCTTTGTCGGCAAGTACTACCTGAGCGGCGATACCGTCGAACTGAACCCCGACGGCAGCATCAGCTTCGTCGGGCGCAGCGATGATGTGATTACCACGTCCGGGTATCGGGTTGGGCCTTTCGATGTGGAGAGCGCATTGATCGAGCACCCAGCCGTTATTGAGGCTGCAGTGATCGGCAAGCCTGATCCTGAGCGCACCGAGGTGATCAAGGCATTCGTGGTACTGGCCAAGGGTTACGGCGCCAGCGCCGAGCTTGAAGAGCAGCTGCGCCAGCATGTTCGCCAGCGCCTATACGCCCATGCCTACCCCAGAGAAGTCGAGTTCGTCAGCGAGTTGCCGAAGACCCCCAGCGGCAAGCTGCAACGCTTCATCCTGCGCAATCAGGAAATAGCTCGACAACACGCGCAGCTCGCCACCACGGCCAGCGCTTGAAAGGAAACCGACCATGCAAATAGCCAACAAACACTTCATCGTCAGCGGCGCTGCCTCCGGTCTAGGCGCCGCCACCGCGCACATGCTGATCGAGGCAGGCGCGTCGGTCATGCTTGTGGACCTCAACGGCGACGCCGTGCAAGCCAAAGCCCGCGAGCTGGGCGAGCGCGCGCATTTCAGCGTGGCCGACATCAGTGACGAAGCAGCTGCAAAGGCGGCCGTATCGGCAGCACTTGCAGCGTTCGGTAGCCTGCACGGTCTGGTGAACTGCGCAGGCATCGTGGGCGCTGAAAGGGTATTGGGAAAACAAGGCCCGCACGGCCTGGCCAGTTTTGCCCGTGTCATCAATATCAACCTGGTGGGCAGCTTCAACTTGCTGAGGTTATGTGCCGAGGCGATGGCCGACGCAGAGGCGGACGACGGAGGCGAACGGGGCGTGATCATCAACACGGCCTCCGTCGCGGCCTACGACGGCCAGATCGGGCAATGTGCCTATGCAGCGTCCAAAGGGGCCGTTGCCAGCCTGACGTTGCCCGCCGCGCGCGAGCTGGCGCGCTACGGTATTCGTGTGATGACCATTGCGCCGGGCATTTTCGAAACCCCGATGATGGCCGGGATGACGCCCGAGGTTCGTGACTCGCTCGCAGCGGGCGTGCCTTTTCCTCCGCGCCTTGGGCGTCCAGAGGAATACGCGGCGCTGGCGCGCCACATCATCGAGAACAGCATGCTCAATGGTGAGGTCATCCGTCTGGACGGTGCCTTGCGCATGGCAGCCAAGTGAGGATAACCCCCATGAACACCCGAGAAGATCCCATCGTCATCGTCAGCGCAGTACGCACCCCGATGGGGGGGTTGCAAGGCGAGCTTAGCAGCCTGTCTGCCGTGCAGTTGGGCAGTGCGGCCATTGGCGCCGCGATTGAGCGCGCTGGTGTGCAGGTGCACAGCGTCGATCAGGTGCTGTTCGGCTGCGTGTTGCCGGCAGGTCTTGGGCAGGCGCCGGCGCGTCAGGCTGCACTGGGCGCCGGCCTGGGCAAGCACACCACCTGTACGACGCTTAACAAGATGTGTGGGTCCGGCATGCAGGCTGCCATTCTTGCCCATGACCTGCTGGCGGCAGGCAGCGCCGACGTGGTGGTCGCCGGTGGCATGGAGAGCATGAGCAACGCCCCTTACCTGCTGGACAAGGCGCGCGGCGGTTACCGCATGGGCCATGGCAAGGTGATCGATCACATGTTCATGGATGGTCTTGAGGACGCCTATGACAAGGGTCGCTTGATGGGCACGTTTGCCGAAAACTGTGCCCAGGCCAATGGTTTCAGCCGTAAAGACCAGGACGATTTTGCCATCGCATCGCTTACCCGTGCCCAGCAGGCCATTCTCAATGGTCGCTTTACGGATGAAATCGTCCCGGTGGAGGTGACTGAAAGCAAGCAACGCCGTCTGGTCAAGGACGACGAGCAGCCGCCCAAGGCGCGCCTGGACAAGATCGCGCAATTGCGCCCGGCGTTTCGAGACGGCGGTACGGTAACGGCTGCCAACGCCAGCTCCATTTCAGATGGCGCGGCGGCACTCGTGCTGATGCGTCGCTCCGAGGCGCACAAGCGAGGTTTGAAACCGATGGCCGTTATCCACGGCCATGCGGCCTTCGCCGATGCACCGGCCCTGTTCCCGACCGCGCCTATCGGGGCAATCGACAAGCTGATCAAACGCACGGGTTGGGCGCTTGCCGATGTCGACCTGTTTGAAATCAATGAAGCGTTCGCCGTGGTGACCCTGGCAGCCATGAAGCATCTGGACCTGCCCCACGGCAAGGTCAACATCCATGGCGGCGCCTGCGCACTGGGCCACCCGATCGGCGCTTCAGGGGCGCGCATCCTGGTCACGCTGCTGCACGCCCTGCGCCAGAACAACCTGCGTCGTGGGGTGGCGGCCATCTGCATTGGCGGTGGTGAAGCCACGGCCATGGCTGTCGAATGCCTGGAGTGAGGTAAACCATGCTGGTCAACGAAGAACAACAACAGATCGCCGATGCCGTGCGCAGCTTTGCCCAGGAGCGGCTGCGCCCTTTTGCCGAACAGTGGGACAAGGAGCATCGGTTTCCTCGCGAAGCCATCGAGGAAATGGCAGCGCTCGGCCTGTTCGGCATGCTGGTGCCTGAACAGTGGGGCGGAAGCGACACCGGTTATGTGGCCTATGCTATGGCTCTGGAGGAGATCGCGGCCGGCGATGGTGCCTGCTCGACCATCATGAGCGTGCACAACTCGGTCGGGTGTGTGCCTATTCTGCGTTTTGGCTCTGAACAGCAAAAGCGTGCGTTTCTAACGCCCCTGGCAACCGGCGCCATGCTCGGGGCATTCGCCCTGACCGAGCCACAGGCAGGCTCCGATGCCAGCAGCCTGAAAACCCGCGCGCGCCGTGAGGGCGAGCACTACGTGCTCAATGGCAGCAAGCAGTTCATCACCTCCGGCCAGAATGCCGGGGTGGTGATCGTGTTCGCCGTGACGGATCCGCAGGCCGGCAAGCGCGGCATCAGCGCGTTCATCGTGCCGACCGACGCACCGGGTTATCAGGTGGCCCGTGTCGAGGACAAGCTCGGCCAGCATGCTTCCGATACCTGTCAGATCGTGTTCGACAACGTGCGCGTGCCTGTGGCCAACCGACTGGGTGAGGAAGGTGAGGGCTACAAGATTGCCTTGGCCAACCTTGAGGGCGGGCGCATCGGCATCGCGGCCCAGTCGGTAGGCATGGCGCGCGCCGCCTTCGAAGTGGCCCGTGACTATGCCAAGGAGCGGCAGAGTTTTGGCAAGCCGCTGATCGAGCATCAGGCTGTGGCTTTTCGCTTGGCGGACATGGCAACCCAGGTCGCCGTCGCCCGGCAGATGGTGTTGCACGCTGCCGCCTTGCGCGATGCGGGGCAACCTGCGCTGGTGGAAGCGTCCATGGCCAAGCTCTTTGCTTCGGAAATGGCAGAGAAGGTGTGCTCAAACGCCTTGCAGACCCTGGGCGGTTATGGCTATCTGAGCGACTTCCCGCTGGAGCGCATCTATCGCGATGTGCGGGTTTGCCAGATTTACGAAGGCACCAGCGATATTCAGCGCATGGTCATTGCGCGCAATCTTTGAAGGAGCAGACCACATGGCATTTGAAACCATCCTGTTGGACATTCATGGCAAGGTTGGCCTGATCACGCTCAATCGCCCGCAGGCGCTCAACGCCTTGAACGCGCAGATTGTCAGCGAACTGAACCAGGCCTTGGATCAGCTCGAGCGCGACCCTGGCATTGGCTGCGTGGTGCTCACAGGTTCGGCGAAGGCGTTTGCCGCTGGCGCTGACATCAAGGAAATGGCTGAGCTCAAGTACCCGCAAATCTACGTGGACGACCTGTTCAGCGATGCCGACCGCATCGCCAACCGGCGCAAGCCGATCATTGCCGCCGTGTCGGGGTTTGCGCTGGGCGGTGGTTGTGAGCTGGCGATGATGTGCGACTTCATTTTGGCTGGCGATAATGCCAAGTTCGGTCAGCCTGAAATCAACCTTGGGGTGTTGCCGGGCATGGGAGGCACGCAGCGCTTGACCCGTGCGGTGGGCAAGGCCAAAGCCATGGAGTTGTGCCTGACCGGTCGCCTGATGGGTGCTGAGGAAGCGGAGCGCTCAGGGCTGGTGGCGCGTGTCGTGCCGCAGGACGAGCTGTTGCAGGAGGCGCTGAAAGTGGCCACCACCATCGCTGCCAAGTCCATTCCGGTAAGCATGATGGTCAAGGAGAGCGTTAACCGCGCGTTCGAAGTCACCCTCAGCGAAGGTGTGCGATTCGAGCGGCGGGTGTTTCATGCGGCGTTCTCTACCGAAGATCAGAAAGAAGGCATGGCCGCGTTCATCGCCAAGCGTGAGGCGCAATTCAAGGATCGTTGATGGGGGCGTTTTGCAGGGATTTGCACGGTGGTTCAAGGATGAAGAAGCGTCGCGCTCAGGGTGATGCAGGTGCGATACTTTTGGTGTTCCTGTTTGTTGCTGCGCTTATGATGTTGGCGTCTCGGTATCCCAGCATGATCGAGCGCAGGGTTGAAGCGCGCAACGCGCAGCAACAGGCGGTGCAGCCTGAGCGGCGGGTTACCGAGACGACAGTTGAGATCATGTTGCCGGACGGGCGGCGTTTGCCGCAGCTAGAGTCGGAGGCATTGATCAAGTAGCCAAAGTGGCTTTTAATCCTTGCCGCTGCCGCTGCCGCTGCCGCTGCCGCTGCCGCTGCCGCTGCCGCTGCCGCTGCTCTTGCTCTTGCTCTTGCTCTTGCTCTTGCTCTTGCTCTTGCTTCTAAGCGCGCGGTCGTCCAGGCGCCGCAGATCGCGACTTCAGGAGGCCGAGCGCAGGGCTTGCGGAGGGAGGTGACAGGCATGGATGCCTGTCAAGCGCTGGGCCCCAGGATGGGGCCTGCAGCGCGGTCCTCCCGGGAGCAAGCCTGGAGCGAGGGAACCCCGGAGCGTAGCGTAGGGGCCGGATGATAGGAGCAGGCGGTTTTTGCTTACTTTTTGACAAG
>NZ_JBICKP010000045.1:0-110416 GCF_043104335.1 Pseudomonas sp. WSY_20 | reverse complement strand
TGCATGGCATGCAGGAGGTCAGCGGTTCGATCCCGCTTAGCTCCACCAATTACTGCCAGGGTTTGCATTGCAGACTTTTGCGAAGGTTACGTCCCCTTCGTCTAGTGGCCTAGGACACCGCCCTTTCACGGCGGTAACAGGGGTTCGAGTCCCCTAGGGGACGCCACGTTTACCCGCGTTTTGCGGGACTTTAAAGGCTCATTCGCATATTGAATGGGCCTTTTGTTTTTTCTACCGAAAAAATCCCAACGCCGCCCTCCGTTCTGGGGTAGACATTTTTCGTTCGCTCACTGCTAAATCCCCCTTTTGCCCTTGGGACATCAACATGAGCTGGGACCTGCCCACACCTTTCATCATCGACGTGCATGTCGGCAGTGAAGACATCGATGGCCTGGGGCATGCCAACAATGCCGTCTACGTCACCTGGCTGGAGCGGTGCGCCTGGCGGCATTCCCAACGCCTGGGATTGGACCTGGCGGCGTATCGCCGGCTTGATCGCGCCATGGCGGTGGTCCGTCACGAAATCGATTACCTCGCCGCCGCTTACGAAGGTGACGAATTGGAATTAGCCACCTGGATCGTCGACTGGGACCAGCGTCTGCGCATGACCCGACGCTTTCAGCTGCGCCGTGCGCGCGATGGGGTAGTATTGCTCCGCGCCCGGACCACCTTTGCCTGTATCGAGCTCTCTACCGGCAAACCCAGGCGCATGCCTGCCGAATTTCTGGAAGGTTACGCGCCAGCGCTGATCCTGGCCTGAAGTACGCGCAAATTTTGCTAGACTGCCGCCTTTTGCGCCGAGATCATTCCATGCAAATTGCTCTGGCCCCGATGGAGGGGCTGGTCGACAACATTCTGCGAGACGTGCTGACCCGCGTAGGCGGCGTCGATTGGTGCGTCAGCGAATTCATCCGCGTCTGTGATCGTCTGCTGCCAGCTTCTTCGTTCCATAAACTGGCCCCCGAGCTGAGCAACGGCGCGCATACGGCGGCAGGGGTGCCCATGCGTGTGCAACTGCTGGGGTCTGACCCGGCGTGCCTTGCCGATAACGCTGCATTGGCCTGCGAGCTGGGCGCCCCGGTAATCGACCTCAACTTTGGCTGCCCTGCCAAGACGGTGAACAAGTCCCGGGGCGGGGCGGTGCTGCTCAAGGAGCCTGAGCTGCTTCACGCCATTGTCCGCGAGGTCCGGCGCGCGGTGCCTGCCTCGATCCCCGTCACCGCCAAGATGCGCCTGGGTTTTGACAGCCCGGACGGGGCGCTGGACTGTGGCGTGGCCCTGGCCGAGGGCGGGGCGGCCCATTTGGTGGTGCATGCGCGGACCAAGGTTGAAGGCTACAAGCCACCCGCGCACTGGGAATGGGTGGCGCGCGTTCAGGACGTGGTCAAGGTGCCGGTGTTTGCCAATGGCGAGATCTGGACAGTCGAGGACTGGCGTCGTTGCCGGGAAGTCAGCGGCGCCGAGCACATTATGCTGGGGCGTGGCCTGGTGTCTCGCCCGGACCTGGGTATGCAGATCGCCGCCGCCAATGCCGGGACGCCCTACCAGGCCATGGGTTGGGATCAACTGCTGCCGCTACTTCAGGCATTCTGGCGGCAGGCCCAGGCCAAACTGTCACCCCGTTACGCCCCTGGACGCATGAAGCAGTGGGTCGCCATGCTAACGCGCAGCTACCCCGAGGCCGTACTTCTGTTTGCCGAGTTGCGCCGCGAAGAGGACTGCACGCGCATCGGGCGCTTGCTTGGCCTGACGCCGACGGCAGATGAAGCACAGGTAGCGTGACCGCCTGGCACCGCCGAAATTTTTTTTGGCACTGCCCTTGAAAGCACATTGATGGGCCATATCTCTTGAGTACGCGATGCCGAATTCGGGTCGCGTAATGACTTACTTGCTGATATCTCAGGAGTTATGACCATGACTACCGCTTTCTCTCTTGCACCACTGTTCCGCCACTCCGTTGGTTTCGACCGCTTCAATGACCTGTTCGAATCCGCGGCCCGCAATGAGGCCGGTAGCAGCTACCCGCCCTACAACGTGGAAAAGCACGGTGATGACCAGTACCGCATTGTGGTTGCCGCGGCTGGTTTCCAGGAAGAGGATCTCGACCTTCAGGTCGAAAAAGGCGTGCTCACCGTTACCGGTGGCAAGCGTGACAATGGCTCGGCAGAAGTGACATACCTGCACCAGGGCATTGCCCAGCGCGCCTTCAAGCTCTCCTTCCGCCTGGCTGACCACATCGAGGTCAAGGCTGCTGGCTTGGCCAACGGTCTGCTCAGCATCGATCTGCTGCGTATCGTGCCTGAAGAAGCCAAGGCCAAACGCATCCCGATCAACGGCGAGCAACCCGCGCTGAATTGATCCAGCGCATCAACAGGAAGGGCACCCTAGGGTGCCCTTCTTGCGTTGTGCTGGCGCGCCGCCACTTCAGGGCGCTTGCAACAGTTGCCGAAACGCCTGCAGCGGCAAAGGCCGGCTGTGCAGGTAGCCCTGGTACAGGTGACACCCCAGTTTTTCCAGAAACGCCAGCTGTTCGGCCAGCTCTACACCCTCGGCGATTACCGCAAGCCCAAGGCTAAGCGCCATGGCCACGATGGCGCGGACGATTTCAGCATCGTTGGGGTCTATCGTCACGTCACGGACGAACGTCTGGTCGATCTTCAGGGCATCGACTGGAAGGCGTTTGAGGTAGGTCAGCGAGGAATACCCTGTGCCGAAGTCGTCCATGGCAAACGTTACCCCGTGGCTTTGCAACTCTCGCATCTTGGCGATGGTGTCTTCTAGGTTCTGGATGACGATACCTTCGGTGATCTCGAGCTTGAGCAGTTTCCTGGGCAGTTGACTGTCGTCGAGGCAGCGCAAGACGCGGCCAACAAAATCTTTCTGGCGAAATTGCCGCGGGCTGATGTTGACGCACAGGCTGAAATCGTCGACATCGATCAAGCCGTCGGCCAGCAGGTGGGCGCAGGCAACGCACGCCTCATCGAGTACCCAGTTGCCCACCTCCAGAATCAACCCGCTTTCCTCCAGGACCTGGATGAACTGGCCCGGCGACTGCTGGCCGAGTTGAGGGTGGTGCCAGCGTAGCAGCACCTCGGCGCCGACGATCCGTTTGTCGCGCGCGTCGACCTGTGGTTGGTAATGCAGGGCCATTTCGCCACGGGCCAGCGCCAGGCGTAGATCACTCTCCATGCGCAGGCGTTCGCTGGCCGCCTTCTGCATGGTGGCGTGAAACAGTTGAGTCGTATTGCGCCCGGAGTCCTTGGCGCGGTAAAGCGCGATGTCGGCGCGTTTGAGCAGATCGGCTGGGGTTGTGCCGTGGTCCGGGATCAAGGCCACGCCAATGCTGGGGGTCACCTGCAGGCGCTGGCCGTCGAGTGACATGGGCTGGGCCAACAGGGCGCGTACGGTGTCAGCCAGCTGGCGAACCGTATGCTCCACCTCATCACGATTGCCTTCCAGGCCGCTGAGCAGTACCACGAACTCGTCACCACCCAGCCGTGCCACGGTGTCCTCCACACGTACGCTGGCCTCAAGCCTGGCCGTGATGATCTTGAGCACGGCATCACCGACCGGGTGGCCCAGCGAGTCGTTGATGTGCTTGAAATGATCCAGGTCGAGGAAAAGCAGGGCACCACGCAAGTCGCGCCGCTTGAGCAGGGCAATCTGCTGACCCAGCCGCTCCATCAGCAGGGCACGGTTTGGAAGATTGGTCAGCGGGTCATGGTAGGCAAGGTGACGGATCTGTGCCTGAGCTTGTTTCAGTTGGCTGACGTCCCTGGCGGTCATCAGCAGGCACTCTACATCGTTGAGCATGATCTGCTCCACGGACACCTCTACCGTCAGGAGATCGCCGCGCTTGTTGCGCCCCAGCATTTCCCGATGATGTACCCGGCCATGCTCGCGCAGTTCAGCCAGCAAGGCGGTTCGCTGTTGCGCATCGGTCCAGATTCCGATGTCGAATACGGTGCGCCCGACGACGTCGCCCGCCGAGTATCCAGTCAGCCGGCAGAAACCGTCGTTGATTTCCAGGTAGCGCCCAGTTAGGCATTCGGTGATGGTGATGGCGTCCGGGCTTGAGTGAAACGCCTTGGCGAATTTCTCTTCGCTGGATTTGAGCGCAGCCTCTGCCCGCTGCTGTTGAGTGATATCGCGCAGCGTGGTGACGCTGCAGGGTTGGTTGTCCACCGTGATGAGGCGGCTGGAGATCAGGCAGGTCAAGGCTTCGCCACTGCGGTGGTGGACGACCAACGCCACGTTGCTCAAGACCTGCTCGCGGATGACCCGCTCGATGCGGTGGGCTCGCAGGGCAGATTCGGCCCACAGGCCTATCTCCTGGGCCGTGCGGCCGATCAACTGCTCGGTCGTCCAGCCGAAGGTGTGGGTAAAGGCGGGGTTGATCTCGATGAACTGTCCCGTGTCCTGACGCGTCACGCAGATCGGGTCGGGGCTGACTTGAAACAGGCTGGCAAACTTTTCTTCCGAGGCACTGAGGCGAAGCTCGCGTTCAACCTGGTCGGTGATGTCGAGCAGGGTGCCCGCCATGCGCAGAGGGTTGCTGTGCTCGTCGCGATACAAGCGCGCACGGCTTTCGATATACCGCGAGACGCCGTTCTCCAACTGTACCCGGTACGTGAACTGATAATTGCCGGCCGGCCCTTCGCGCAGGCTGCTGTAGGCCTTGCGCATGGAGAGGCGCTCCTGTTCCGGAACGCCTTCGAAAAACGCATCGAAGGATTCGTGAAAGGCTACTGGCGGCAGCCCGTGCAGTTGTGCAGCCCGGGCCGAACCGTAGAGCATGCCGCTGGGAATGTGCCAGTCCCACGTGCCCAGCTGCGCCGAGTCCAGCGCCAGGTCCAGACGCTCCTGGCTGTCCTTGAGGGCAAGGTCCGCGCGCTTGCGCTCGGTGGTGTCGACGAAGGTACTGAGCTGATAGGTGGTGCCTTCGAGCTCGATGCCCTGGGTGCAAAGGATGCCATCATGGACCTTGCCGTCGCTGCCGCGGAATTGCACCTCCATGGTCAACGGGCCGCCGCTCAGGCGGGAAGAATCGAGCATGTGCTGGCGTTGCGCGGCGTCGGCCCACAACCCCAATGCCACGCTGGTGCGGCCGATGACTTGGCTGGCGGGCCAGGCGAACGTATCTTCGAAGTGCTGATTGACTTCGAAGATCATGCCGTCATCACGACGGGTCAACAAAATGGCATTCGGGCTCAGGTGGAAGAGGGTAGCGAGGCGCTTTTCGGAATTCATTAGCGCGGTTTCCCGCTCGCGCTGGCGCGTGATCTCGCGTACTACCCCAATCATCTGCGGTCTGCCGTGCGGGTCGCAAGTCAGGCTGCCATTGATCTCCAGCCAATGCAGGCTGCCGTCTGGCCAGCGAATGCGGTGGCGCATGGCTCGCCCTACCGGTTCGCCATCGAACACCGCCTGAAACGCCTTGCGTGTTCGCGCGCGGTCCTCCTCGGCCAGCAGGTCCAGGTAGTCGATGTCTCCGGGCAGGGCGCGCAGCGGGTCGAAACCGAACAGGGCCTGGGTGCCCCGGGACCAACTGACCCGGCCGCTTTCGATATCCCAAAGCCACGCACCCAGGCGTGCACCGTTCAGGGCAGCCAACAGCTGCGGCGCACTCTGCCAAGCCTGCTCCGCCGCCTCGGGCTCTGCCGCATGGATTCGCGGCAGGCGCATCAAGCGATTTGCTGATTTGGGCATGATTACCAGACCTTTGGCATGGGACACATCCTTGAAGGGGCCGGGCTGACGGCTATTCAGGCGCTTGCCGCATGGCCATCGAGCAGGGCCATGAACGCCTTGGCAGCGTTGGACAGGGTGCGCTCGGTGTGCAGAATGTAGCCTAGCTGGCGGGACAACCCAATGCCGGGCAAGGCGATGGGCGCCACCTGTTCGTCAAGCATCGTGCGCGGCAGCACGCTCCACGCTAGGCCGATCGATACCATCATCTTGATGGTTTCCAGGTAGTTGGTGCTCATGGCGATGTTCGGTGTCAGGCCTTGGCTTTCGAACAGACGCTGGACAATGTGGTGGGTGAACGTATTGCCCCCTGGAAACACGGCGGGGTGGCACGCCACATCAGCAAGGGTAACGGCGTCGTTGTTGGCCAATGGGTGCTCCGGGGCGGCTACGAAATCCAGCGCGTCCTGCCATACCGGTACAGCGTTGATCAGGGGATGAGGTTCAGGTGCCAGGGTGATGACGGCGAGTTCGGCTCGACCATGCAGAATCTCATCGTAGGCCTGTTCCGAATCCAGGAACTGAATATCCAGCGCCACTGCCGGGTATTGGCGGGTGAAAGCCCGCAGCAGTGGGGGGAGGCGGTGCAGGCCGATGTGATGGCTTGTTGCCAGGGTCAGGCGCCCCCCCACTTCCCCTGACAGATTGGTCAGCGCCCGTCGGGTATCCTCCAGTACGTTGAGAATCTGGTAGGCCCTGGGCAACAGTGCCCGCCCGGCTTCGGTCAAGGTTATCTCGCGGCCCAGGCGGTCGAATAACCGTGTGCTCAACTGCTGCTCCAGGCCAGCAATGCGCTTGCTGACAGCGGGCTGGGTCAGGTACAGGCGTTCTGCCGCACTGGAAAAGCTGCCAGTTTCCGCAATGGCGATAAATGCGCTGAGATTGGCCAAGTCCATTTACTGAATTCCTTTTGGTTATCCAAAGGATAAAAAATATGAATTTGAGTTATTCAATCTAACCCCCTAGCATCGCCCATACAAGCCAAGTGGTCTTTGGCATAGAAAGACGCTGATGAGGAACAGTCCGATGGCTGGCAAAACGCTCTACGACAAACTCTGGGAAGCCCACGAGGTCAAGCGCCGTGACGACGGCTCGTCCTTGATCTACATCGACCGTCACATCATCCATGAAGTGACCTCCCCGCAGGCTTTCGAAGGGCTGCGCCTGGCCAAGCGCAAGCCATGGCGTATCGATGCCAACATCGCCACGCCCGACCATAACGTGCCGACCACCCCCGAGCGCAAGGGCGGGATCGAGGCCATCGTCGACCAGGTGTCGCGCCTGCAGGTGCAGACCCTCGACGAGAACTGTGACGAATACGGCATCGTCGAATTCAAGATGAACGACGAGCGCCAGGGCATCGTTCATGTCATCAGCCCCGAACAGGGCGCTACCTTGCCAGGCATGACCGTGGTCTGCGGCGACTCGCATACCTCAACCCACGGCGCCTTCGGTGCGCTGGCCCACGGCATCGGCACCTCCGAGGTCGAGCACGTGCTGGCTACCCAGTGCCTGGTGGCCAAGAAGATGAAGAACATGCTGGTGCGGGTCGAGGGGCAACTGTCGCCGGGTGTCACGGCCAAGGACATCGTCCTGGCGGTAATCGGCAAGATCGGCACTGCCGGTGGCAACGGTCACGCGATGGAGTTCGCCGGCAGTGCCATTCGCGCGTTGTCGATGGAAGGCCGCATGACCATCTGCAACATGTCCATCGAAGCCGGTGCCCGTGTCGGGTTGGTGGCCACTGACGCCACCACCATCGCTTATGTCGAAGGCCGCCCGTACTCGCCCAAGGGCGAGCAGTGGACCCGTGCTGTCCAGGCCTGGAAAGACCTGGTCTCCGATGAAGATGCGGTTTTCGATACCGTGGTCGAACTCGATGCCACGCAGATCAAGCCGCAGGTCAGCTGGGGTACCTCGCCAGAAATGGTGCTTGCCGTCGACAAGCGTGTGCCGGACCCGGCTGCCGAAGCCGACCTGGTCAAGCGTGGCTCCATTGAGCGCGCCTTGAAGTACATGGGCTTGAAGGCCAACCAGGCGATCACCGATATCCGCCTGGATCGCGTGTTCATAGGCTCGTGCACCAATTCGCGCATCGAAGACCTGCGCGCGGCAGCGGAGATCGCCAAGGGCCGCAAGGTGGCGAGCAGCGTCAAGCAAGCCATCGTCGTCCCCGGCTCGGGCCTGGTGAAGGCTCAGGCCGAGCGCGAAGGCCTGGACAAGATATTCGTCGAAGCCGGCTTCGAATGGCGCGAGCCAGGTTGCTCGATGTGCCTGGCCATGAACCCCGATCGGCTGGAAAGCGGCGAGCACTGCGCATCCACCTCCAACCGTAACTTCGAAGGGCGTCAGGGCGCAGGTGGCCGCACGCACCTGGTGAGCCCGGCCATGGCCGCCGCAGCCGCCGTCACCGGCCACTTCATCGATGTCCGCGAGTTGATCCAAGGGAGCGCAGCATGAAAGCTTTCACTCAGCACATTGGCCTGGTTGCGCCGTTGGACCGTGCCAACGTCGATACCGACCAGATCATCCCCAAGCAGTTCTTGAAGTCGATCAAGCGCACAGGCTTTGGCCCCAACCTGTTCGACGAATGGCGCTACCTGGACGTAGGTCAACCCTATCAGGACAACAGCAAGCGCCCGGTAAACGAGGAATTCGTGCTCAATCACCAGCGCTACCAAGGCGCCAGCGTGTTGTTGGCGCGGGAGAACTTCGGTTGCGGGTCCAGCCGTGAGCATGCCCCTTGGGCACTGGACGAGTACGGCTTTCGGAGCATCATCGCGCCCAGCTTTGCCGACATCTTTTTCAACAACAGCTTCAAGAATGGCTTGTTGCCGATCATCCTCAGCGATGAAGACGTCGATGAGCTGTTCAAGCAGGTGGAAGCTGCGCCAGGTTACCAGCTGACCATCGACCTGCAGGCCCAGGCGGTCACACGCCCAGATGGCAAGGTGCTGCACTTCGAGATCGACGCATTCCGCAAGCATTGCCTGCTCAATGGCCTGGACGACATTGGCCTGACCCTGCAGGACAGCGATGCGATCAAGGCGTTCGAGGACAAGCACCGTGCTGCGCAACCCTGGCTGTTTCGCGACGCCTGACTAAAGCCTGCGCGCTCGCCGGCCTGCTTGCCAGCAGGTCGGTGCAAGCGGCGTCACCCACGCACCGTGGCTCAAGCCAGTGCCACTGGCGCAATGGCCGAGCCCATATCGGCGACTACTCCACCACCAGGACATTCCAATGACGCGCACGCAGCATACCGATGTGGTTCAGCGCCAGTTCGGCGATCAGGCTGGGGCCTACCTTAGCAGCGCCGTGCATGCTCAAGGCAGCGAGTTCGCGCTGTTGCAGGCCCAGTTGCAGGGGCAGGTCGACGCACGCGTGCTGGACCTGGGCTGCGGGGCAGGTCACGTCAGCTTCCAGATTGCGCCGTTGGTGGCGCAGGTGGTCGCGTACGACCTTTCCCAGTCCATGCTGGACGTCGTCGCCAACGCTGCCGCCGATCGTGCGCTGACCAATATCATGACCGAGCGTGGCGCGGCAGAATCCCTGCCGTTTGCCGATGCTTCGTTCGATTATGTGTTCAGCCGCTACTCAGCCCATCACTGGAGCGACCTGGGCCTGGCGCTGCGCGAAGTGCGCCGCGTGCTCAAGCCAGGCGGTGTGGCTGCATTCATTGACGTCATGTCGCCGGGTAGCCCGCTGCTGGACACGTATCTGCAAGCAGTAGAGGTGTTGCGCGACACCAGTCACGTTCGCAATTACTCTGCTGCCCAGTGGCAGCGCCAGGTCAGCGAGGCCGGCCTGCGTGTTCGCAGTCATGCCCGGCAGTCACTGCGCCTGGAGTTCGGCAGTTGGGTCGAGCGCATGCGCACCCCTGAGCTGATGCGCCTGGCCATCCGCGAACTGCAGCAAGCCATGGGCGAAGAAGTACGGCAGTATTACCAGATCGAGGCCGATGGCTCGTTCAGCACGGATGTGCTGGTGCTGTGGGCAGAACGTTAAGCCTTTTTCGGCGCGGCCCCATTCGCCGCGCTGCGTGAATGCATAGAGGAAAGCATGAGCAAGCAGATTTTGATTCTTCCGGGTGATGGCATTGGTCCTGAAATCATGGCCGAAGCCGTCAAGGTGCTGGAGCTGGCCAATGACAAGTTCCAGCTCGACCTGAGCCTGACCCATGACGTGATCGGTGGCGCAGCCATCGACAAGCACGGGGTGCCGCTGGCCGATGAAACCCTGGAGCGTGCACGCCAGGCCGATGCCGTGCTGCTCGGCGCCGTGGGCGGTCCCAAGTGGGACAAGATCGAGCGTGACATTCGCCCTGAGCGCGGCCTGCTGAAGATCCGCTCGCAGCTGGGGCTGTTTGCCAACTTGCGCCCGGCCATTCTCTACCCGCAGCTGGCCGATGCGTCCTCGCTCAAGCCGGAAATCGTCTCTGGCCTGGACATCCTCATCGTGCGCGAGCTGACCGGCGGCATCTACTTCGGTGCCCCACGTGGTCAGCGCGAGCTTGAAGGTGGCGAGCGCCAGGCCTATGACACCTTGCCCTACAGCGAAAGCGAAGTGCGGCGCATCGCCCGCGTGGGTTTCGACATGGCGCGGGTGCGTGGCAAGAAGCTGTGCTCGGTGGACAAGGCCAACGTTCTGGCTTCCAGCCAGCTGTGGCGTGAAGTGGTCGAGAGCGTGGCACAGGATTACCCGGATGTGGAACTGAGCCACATGTATGTCGACAACGCGGCGATGCAGCTGGTGCGCGCGCCGAAGCAGTTCGACGTCATGGTGACCGACAACATGTTCGGCGACATTCTGTCGGATGAAGCTTCCATGCTGACCGGTTCCATCGGCATGCTGCCTTCGGCGTCGCTCGATGCCAACAACAAGGGCATGTACGAGCCTTGCCACGGCTCGGCGCCAGACATTGCCGGTGCAGGGATCGCCAACCCGTTGGCCACCATCCTGTCCGTGTCGATGATGCTGCGCTACAGCTTCGACCAGTCGGCTGCCGCCGAGGCCATCGAGCAGGCGGTCAGCCTGGTGCTTGACCAGGGCTTGCGCACTGGCGACATCTTCTCCGAAGGCTGCCGCAAAGTAGGTACGCAGGAAATGGGCGACGCAGTAGTCGCAGCGCTGCGGAATCTGTAATCTCTCTGGCCCGCCATCCCCAATCCCGATGGCGGCCCACTTTTAGCAAAGGTGTAGTTGCGATGAAACGTGTAGGTCTGATCGGTTGGCGCGGCATGGTTGGTTCCGTGCTCATGCAGCGAATGCTGGAGGAGCAGGATTTCGACCTTATCGAGCCCGTGTTCTTCACCACCTCCAATATTGGTGGCCAAGGCCCGAACGTGGGCAAGGATACCGCGCCGCTCAAGGACGCGTATTCCATCGAAGAGCTCAAGACCCTCGACGTGATCCTGACTTGCCAGGGCGGCGACTACACCAATGAAGTGTTCCCCAAGCTGCGCGAAGCAGGCTGGCAGGGCTACTGGATCGATGCGGCCTCGTCTTTGCGCATGCAGGATGATGCAGTCATCGTGCTCGACCCGGTCAACCGCAAGGTCATCGATCACCAGCTCGACGCCGGTACCCGCAACTTCATCGGCGGCAATTGCACGGTCAGCCTGATGCTGATGGGCCTTGGCGGATTGTTCGAAGCCGGTCTGGTGGACTGGATGAGTGCCATGACCTACCAGGCAGCGTCCGGTGCAGGGGCGCAGAACATGCGCGAGCTGATCAAGCAGATGGGCGCCACCCATGCGGCGGTCGCCGATGACCTGGCCAACCCGGCCAGTGCCATCCTCGACATCGACCGCAAAGTGGCCGAGGCCATGCGCAGCGAGGCCTATCCGGCTGAAAACTTCGGCGTCCCCCTGGCCGGCAGCCTGATCCCCTGGATCGACAAGGAATTGCCCAACGGCCAAAGCCGCGAAGAATGGAAGGCGCAGGCCGAAACCAACAAGATTCTGGGTCGCTTCAAGAACCCGATTCCGGTGGATGGCATCTGCGTGCGCATCGGTGCCATGCGTTGCCACAGCCAGGCGCTGACCATCAAGCTGAACAAGGATGTGCCGATCGCCGACATCGAAGGCATGATCAGCCAGCACAATCCTTGGGTGAAGCTGGTGCCCAACCAGCGTGAAATCAGCATGCAGGAACTGACCCCTACCAAGGTGACCGGCACGCTGAATATCCCGGTTGGACGTTTGCGCAAGCTGAACATGGGTTCCCAGTACCTGGGGGCGTTCACGGTGGGTGACCAACTGCTGTGGGGCGCTGCCGAGCCGCTGCGTCGCATGTTGCGGATCCTGCTGGAACGTTGATACAGCCATCTGTACCCGAACCCGCGCTGCTTCCAGCGCGGGTTTTTTATTTTGCGGCGCGCAGTGCAGGTGGCAGGGGAAGTCTGCGCACAGCGGGCGACTCCCTGCCACGGGTCGGCGTTGGCCTCGGTTGTGTAATGCAGGTAAAGTGCCGCTCCCGTTTCGCCAGAGGCAGCCTGCAATATGAAACCTTCATTCGATATCGCCGTCGTCGGTGCCACCGGCAGCGTCGGTGAGGCGTTGGTCCAGATTCTCGAAGAGCTGGATTTCCCGGTCGCCACCCTGCACCTGCTCGCCAGCATCGAGTCAGCGGGCAGTAGCGTGATGTTCGCCGGCAAGAAGCTCAAGGTACGTGAGGTCGAGGGGTTCGATTTCGCGCAGGTCAAGCTGGCGTTCTTTGCAGCCAGTGCCGCGGTCAGTCGCAGCTTCGCCACCGACGCTGTGCAAGCGGGCTGCACCGTCATCGACCTGTCCGGTGCCCTGGACAACGCACTGGCTGTCGTTCCAGAAGCCAACGCCGATCAAGTGGCTGGGCTGAAGCTGCCCGCGCTGATCACCAGCCCCTGTTCAGGCGCCGTGGCCGCCGCCGTCGCCCTGGCCCCGATCAAGCATTTGCTGGACATCGAGCATGTTCAGGTGGTGGCGTCTTTGGCAGTGTCGGCTCAAGGCCGTGAGGCGGTCAACGAGCTTGCGCGGCAAACGGCCGAGTTGCTCAATGCCCGCCCGTTGGAACCGCACTTCTTCGACCGCCAGGTCGCCTTCAACGTGTTGGCCCAGGTCGGCAAGGTCGACGAACAGGGCCATACCACCGTGGAGCGGCGCATGGTGCAGGAGCTGCGCGAGCTGTTGGGCCAGCCTGAACTGAGTATTTCAACAAGCTGCACTCAAGTCCCGGTCTTTTTCGGCGATAGCTTCAATGTGGCCGTGCAGTGCCGCCACGCCGTGGATCTGGCGGCCGTCAACCAGGCGTTGGAGGTGGCGCCTGGCATCGAACGGGTAGACCTGGACGACTATCCAACGCCGGTGGGCGACGCAGTCGGGCAGGACGTGGTCTATGTTGGACGTGTACGCCATGGTGTTGATCAAGCGCAGCAGCTCAACCTTTGGCTGACCACCGACAATGTGCGCAAGGGCGCGGCGCTAAACGCTGTGCAGGTGGCGCAATTGTTGATTAAACACGGTCTGTAAAAGATACTGGCAGGCACTTTTGTCCTGCTCTGCCTGCACGTTTCGGGACGATCCATACAAGGGAAGAGTTCATGCTTCGAATCCGCAAACTGGTTCTGGCCATGGCAGCAGCCTCGGCGCTGTCCTCGGGCATGGCCAATGCTCTGGGCCTGGGAGAGCTGACCCTCAAGTCGGCGCAGAACCAGCCCCTGGAGGCCGAGATCGAACTGCTCGATGTGCGAGACCTGACCGCGGCGCAGTTGGCACCGAGCCTGGCCCCGCCTGAGGAATTCGCCAAGGCAGGCGTGAACTTCTCGAGCGCCCTGCAGGACTTGCGCTTCACGCCCGTGATCAACCCCAATGGCCGAAGCGTGCTTCGCGTGACCTCCAGCCAGCCCATGCCGGGGCCAGTGGTCAAGTTCCTGGTGCAGGTGATGTGGCCTCAAGGCCGCCTGTTGCGTGACTACAACGTCCTGCTGGATCAGGCCAAGGCCCAGGGCCCAGAAGCCGCAACAGGCAATGTCGCCGCTGCGACCACCGGCCCTGGCAGCTACACGACCCAGCGCCGCGATACTCTGTGGCAGATCGCAGCGCGTAATGCCCAGGGTGGATCGATCCAGCAAACGATGATCGCGATCCAGGCGCTGAACCCGGATGCGTTCATCGGCAACAACATCAACCAGCTCAAGGTTGGCCAGGTATTGCGCCTGCCCGATCAGCAACAGATCCAGAGCATCGCCCAAGGCGAAGCCAATCGCGAGGTCGCTGAGCAGTACGCGGCTTGGCGCGAGGGGCGTCGCCTGGGGCCGCGTGCCCGCCAGCTCGACGCCACCCGGCGTGGTGCCGCAGACGCCGCGCCCGCTGCCATCGCCCAAGGCGACAACCTGCGTCTGGTCAGCCCCGGCAACCAGCCTGGTGCTGGGCAGGCCAAGGCGCTGAACGACAAGTTGGCAGTGGCGCAGGAAAGCCTGGACACCAGTCGCCGCGACAACGAAGAACTCAAAAGCCGCATGTCCGACCTGCAGAGCCAGTTGGACAAGCTGCAGCGCCTGATCGAGCTCAAGAACGATCAGTTGGCCCGGCTGGAAGCGCAAGGCGCGGCTACCCCTGCGCCAGCAGCGACTGTCCCTGGCGAACCCGGTCAGCAGGCCCCGGCGCCGTCCCAGGCGGCTGTGCCTGTGACCGATCCGGTGCCGACGGCGAGCCAGCCGACCGTTCCCGATCAACCCGTGATCGCGCCAGCGCCCTCGGTTGCGCCAGACGCTCAACCCGCCGCACAAGCTCCGTCGGGCAGCACCCTGGACGACGTGCTCGCAAGCCGCTGGTTGCTATGGCTGATCGCCGGTTCTACCGTCTTGGTCCTGGCGCTGCTGCTCTGGCTGCTGGCGCGTAAGCGCAGGGCCCAACAGGAAGCCGAAAAGCATTTGCGCATGGCGCGCGCTTTGGAGGAGGAGCAGATCGAGGGTTTCGATCCAGAGGACGACAGCCTTGATGGCGTCGAAGTCGTGCCCCCGACTGTTACGCTGTCGCCAGCCGCAGTCGCCGCCTCAGCGGCAGCCGCAGCGGCCTCTGAAAAACCGGCTGCACAGCCTGTGCGTGAGCCTGCGGCAGACCCTTATGGGCCATTGTTGGCACAGGCGGACACGTGCATTGCCGAAGGCCGCCTGAACCGCGCCACCGAGCTGCTGGAGCCTGCAGTTGCCAGCGCGCCCAGACGCGATGACCTGCGCTTGAAGTTGATGGAGGTCTATGCCCGCCAAGGTGATCAAAGCGCATTCGCCGAGCAGGAGCGCCAGTTGCCGGCGACGGCCGGGAACACGGCAGAAGTGGCCAGCCTTCGCGAGCGTTACCCGGCGATGTTGGCCCTCGCCGCAGCCGGCGTGGGGGCTGCTGCCTTGGCAGCCAAGCTAGACGAGCAGTATGTGCAAGGGCTGCTCGATGATCAGCCAGGTTCACCGCATGCAGAGCCAGCAGAGTCGGACACACAGGCCGCCGCCGGGCCGGACGCCTTCGACGATATTCCGACGCTCGACACTGCGGCGCTGGATGATCAGGCGCTGGAGGACAACTTCGACTTGAGCCTGGACGACCCCTCTCCCGAGCCCGCGACATCGGCTGCCGACCCGGCCGATGAGGCGCTCTCTGCAGGAGGGCAGATACAAGACCCGGCCGATGCAGACTTCGAAACCTTGCTGGCGCAGGCCAGTGCTGGAGCTCAACCCGCCCAGGACCTGTCCGATTTCGACCTGGACATCGGTGAGCCCGAGGGGGCGGGTGGTCGGGATGACGCTGCGCCAAGTACGGTCGATCCGGTACCGGCTTTCGATCCGGCCACCGATTTCGACCTGCCGGCGGACTTCGACCTGTCCCTGCAGGACGACTCGCCAGGCGCGCAGCAGTTCGCCTCCGAGCTCGATGACGTCAACGCCGAGCTGGACAAGCTTTCACAAAGCCTGGAGTCGCCCTCCCTGGAGCCTCACTTCACTGCCGAGGACGCCGCTGCGCAACCTGAGCTCGAACCGATCGACGACCTGGATTTCGATTTCTTTTCCGGAGCCGACGAAGTGGCCACCAAGCTCGATCTGGCCCGCGCCTACATCGATATGGGTGATCACCAGGGCGCTCGCGACATCCTTGATGAAGTGGTCAAGGATGGCGATGAGCGTCAGCGCGAGGAAGCAGAGGACATGCTTTCGCGTCTGGTCTAGGCCCTCGCGTGAAGCCCTTGGGTTGTAACGCGTGAACCTGATGGCAGCCCTGAACGGCTGCCATTGTCGTTATAATCCCCGGCATTTGGTTCACCAACAGGTTGCAGATTCTTGGACATCATCGACACCGCCTCGGCCGAATCCGCTGCCGAAGGCTGCACGCGCATCGCCCTGGGTGTGGAATACAAGGGCGCCCGCTACCGCGGCTGGCAGCGTCAGGCCAGCGGCGTGCCCAGCGTTCAGCAAGCGTTGGAACAGGCACTTTCCAAAGTGGCCAACGAACCCATTTCAGTCGTTTGTGCAGGGCGTACCGATGCCGGCGTGCATGGCTGTGGGCAGGTCGTGCACTTCGACACCCGAGCGGTGCGTGATGAACGTGCCTGGACCATGGGCACCAATTTCAACTTGCCCCATGACATCAGCGTCGTGTGGTCCAGGCCCATGCCTGCCGATTTTCATGCGCGGTTCAAGGCTTGTGCCAGGCGCTATCGCTACGTGATTTACAACGACCCGATTCGGCCTGCTCACCTGGCCGAGGAGGTGACCTGGAATCATCGCCCGCTCGACGTCGAGCGCATGGCCCAGGCTGCCTCAAGTTTGCTTGGCACCCATGATTTCAGCGCGTTCCGCGCTAGCCAGTGTCAGGCCAAGTCGCCGATCAAGCACATTTACCACCTGCGGGTGACGCGTCACGGGCAGATGATCGTGCTGGATGTCCGGGCTACCGCCTTCCTGCATCACATGGTGCGCAACATTGCTGGCGTGCTGATGGCTATCGGCGCAGGGGAGCGGCCGGTTGAGTGGGCGCGCCAGGTGCTGGAGGGACGGGACCGCCGCGAAGGTGGCGTCACGGCCCACCCCTACGGGCTTTACCTGGTCCAGGTGGAGTACCCAGAGGCGTTTGCGCTGCCTGAGCGTTACATTGGCCCACACTTTCTGACGGGCTACGATGCATTGGCGGACTGA
Organism: Pseudomonas sp. WSY_20; assembly: GCF_043104335.1. NCBI lineage: Bacteria > Pseudomonadati > Pseudomonadota > Gammaproteobacteria > Pseudomonadales > Pseudomonadaceae > Pseudomonas > Pseudomonas sp. WSY_20. The sequence continues at coordinate 93,510 of NZ_JBICKP010000045.1, read as the reverse complement.
CGCACGAAGCGCCATTTGCTAAGATTCCGCCTTTGACCGCGCAAACAGGTGGCTGTCCATGAGCATCGTTCGCAGTAAAATCTGCGGGATCACCCGCATCGAAGACGCTCTGGCAGCTGCCGAGGCCGGCGCCGATGCCATCGGGCTGGTCTTCTATGCCAAGAGCCCGCGTGCCGTGAGCGTACAGCAGGCGCGTGCCATCATTGCCGAGCTGCCGCCCTTCGTGACCACGGTCGGGTTGTTCGTCAATGCCACGCGTTGCGAGCTGAGCGAAATACTCGAAGCGGTGCCCCTGGATCTTTTGCAGTTCCATGGTGATGAAACCCCGCACGATTGCGCAGGCCATCACCGGCCGTGGATCAAGGCACTGCGAGTACGCCCGGATGACGACCTGAAACTTGCGTGCCGGCAATATGCTGGCGCATCCGGTATCTTGCTGGACACCTTCGTGCCGGGTGTGCCTGGGGGCACGGGCGAAGCGTTCGACTGGTCACTGGTGCCTGCCGACCTGGGCAAGCCGATCATCCTGGCCGGTGGCCTGTCGGCGGACAACGTCGGGCAGGCGATCGCCCAGGTGCGCCCGTACGCGGTCGATGTCAGCGGCGGGGTCGAGCAAGCCAAGGGCATCAAGGATGCGGCCAGAATAGAAGCATTCGTACGCGCGGTGAAACAGGCTTGAGCAGATGTGACGGCAGGCAGCGTGCCATCGTCCATAGCTATCTCAGCCCCGTGGGCCGGCTGGCCCCGCGTGGGGCGGTCAACCGAATTGTTCAGGGTGGCGCGGCAGGGGTACTGAACCCGGATCGTCGTTTCACCCACGTTTTAAGCATTTGAGCTCAAAAGGGCAGGGCAGGCCGGCTACGCTGGCCCCCTCCCGCCGATACTGGAGAAAGAAAGCATGAGCAACTGGTTAGTCGACAAACTGATCCCTTCCATCATGCGTTCCGAGGTGAAGAAGAGCTCGGTACCTGAAGGCCTGTGGCACAAATGCCCGTCCTGTGAGGCCGTGCTGTACCGTCCGGAGCTGGAAAAGACCCTGGACGTATGCCCCAAGTGCAACCACCACATGCGCATCGGCGCACGTGCTCGCATCGATATCTTCCTGGATGCCGAGGGCCGTGCCGAGCTGGGCGCTGATCTTGAGCCGGTCGACCGGTTGAAGTTCCGCGACGGCAAGAAGTACAAGGACCGCCTGACCGGCGCGCAGAAGCAGACCGGTGAAAAGGACGCCCTGATCTCCATGAGCGGCACCCTGATGGGCATGCCGATCGTGGTCAGTGCGTTCGAATTCTCCTTCATGGGCGGTTCCATGGGTGCCATCGTCGGCGAGCGCTTCGTGCGCGCAGCCAATTATGCCTTGGAGCATCGCTGCCCAATGGTGTGTTTCTCGGCTTCCGGCGGTGCCCGCATGCAGGAAGCGCTGATCTCGCTGATGCAGATGGCCAAGACCTCTGCCGTGCTGGCGCGTCTGCGTGAAGAAGGCATCCCGTTCATCTCGGTACTGACCGACCCGGTCTACGGTGGCGTGTCCGCCAGCCTGGCGATGCTGGGCGATGTCATCGTTGGCGAACCCAAGGCCCTGATCGGCTTTGCCGGCCCGCGCGTCATCGAGCAGACCGTACGCGAGAAGCTGCCTGAAGGCTTCCAGCGTAGCGAATTCCTGCTGGAGCACGGTGCCATCGACCTGATCATCTCTCGTGGCGACCTGCGTCCACGGCTGGCGCGCCTGCTGGCCCAGATGACCGGCCAGCAGACGCCGGTCGAAGCCCTCGAGGCGGCTGCGGTCGCGTGATGACCCAACGGACCCTTGGCGAGTGGCTCGCCTATCTTGAGCAGTTGCACCCCTCGGCCATCGACATGGGGCTGGAGCGGTCGCAGGCGGTGCTGGCGCGCCTGGCGTTGGGCAAGCTTGCCCCACGTGTGGTGACGGTAACGGGCACCAACGGCAAGGGGTCGACCTGCGCGTTCCTCGCTTCGCTGCTGCGTGCCCAGGGGTTGAAGGTTGGCGTGTACAGCTCGCCGCACTTGCTGCGCTACAACGAGCGGGTGATCATCGACGGCGTCGAAGCCAGCGATGCGCAGTTGTGCGAGGCGTTCGCAGCGGTCGAGGCGGCGCGCGGCGAAATCTCCCTGACCTATTTCGAGATGGGTACCCTGGCGGCGTTCTGGCTGTTCGAGCGTTCGCAGCTCGACGCAGTGGTGCTGGAAGTCGGGCTGGGCGGGCGGTTGGACACGGTGAATGTCGTGGACGCCGACATCGCGCTGGTGACCAGCATCGGGGTCGACCACATCGATTACCTGGGCGATACCCGCGAGCAGGTGGCCTTCGAGAAGGCCGGTATCTTCCGTGCCGGCAAGCCTGCGCTCTGTGGCGACCTCGATCCGCCCCAGCCGCTCCTGGACAAGGCCAGCGAACTGGCGGCCCCGCTGCGGTTGCGGGGTCGCGACTTCGACCTTCAGGTGGCCGAGCATGGCTGGAGCTGGTACGGGACGTCCGGCGAAGGTGAAAAAGTCACCTTGATGGACCTGCCCCTGCTGGACCTGCCCATGGAAAACGCAGCCTTGGCCCTGCAAGCCTACCTGCTGAGCGGCCTGCCCTGGAGCCCTGCGCAGCTGAGCCAGGCATTGGTCCAGACGCGCATCACGGGTCGTCTCGACCGGCGCGTGATCCACTGGCGTGGCGTCGCGGTGGAGCTGCTGCTGGATGTGGGGCATAACCCACATGCAGCGCAGTACCTGGCCCGGCGTCTGGCATCCCGACCACTGATCGGTCGGCGTCTGGCCGTGTTCGGCTTGCTTTGCGACAAGGACCTCGAGGGTGTGATTGCGTCCTTGCATCCCTTGGTCGATGAGTGGGCCGTTGCGCCGCTTGCCACCCCGCGTACCCGGCCCGCCGCGCAATTGGCAGAGGCCCTGACGAACCTCGGCGCCACGGTGAAGTCTTATGCCAGCGTCGACGCTGCCCTGGAGGGGCAGTGCGCGAACGCCACGGCAGATGATCAGATCCTGCTGTTCGGTTCGTTTTTCTGTGTCGCTCAGGCGCTGGAATGGTTGCAGCGGCATCCCCAGGAGGGTGGGATAGATGGCAGTGCTGGATAAAGGAATGAAGCAGCGCATGATCGGTGCGCTGGTGCTGGTGGCGCTGGCGGTGATTTTCCTGCCGATGCTGTTTTCGCGGCAGGATGAAATGCGTGAGGTGCATGTCGATGCCCCAAAAGCGCCTGCTGCACCGTCGCTGCCTGAAGTAAAGGTCGACCCTGTTGCCGTGCCAGAACCCCAGGCCTTGCCGGAGCAAGCGGACCCGTCGCCGGTGGTGGTAGACGAGTCGTCCGCGCCTGCGCGTGCGCCCAGCCAACCCATCACGCCGTCGCCGCAGACACAGCAGGCCCAGCCTGCGCCGGCGGCCGTGGCCAAGGCCGAGCCCAAGGCGCCGGCCGCTTCTGCGCCAACTGCGACGTCGACCAAAGCTGCCGCGTCGTCCAAACTCGACGCCAACGGCCTGCCGGTCAGTTGGTCGATCCAGTTGGCGAGCCTGTCCAACCGGGCAGGCGCCGAGAAGCTTCAGCAGACCTTGCGTAGCCAAGGCTACAACGCCTATATCCGTGCGGCCGGTGGCATGAACCGGGTGTATGTCGGCCCGCTTATCGAGCGTGCCGACGCCGAGCGCACCCGCGATGCCATCAACCGCCAGAACAGCCTCAAGGGCTTTGTCGTGCGCTTCCAGCCGGAACGCAGCTGAAGGCGAGGGGCGGCATCACCGTCCCGTGCCAGGCAGCGAGCCTGCGGGCGGTGCCCTGCAGGCTCGCTGTGCTGGCTGGATCATCCACTGACATTCCGCTTACCCAAGCCCTCGTCGCTCTGGTAAAATCCGCCGCCTCAACGATCTGCAGGCAGCACCGTGGCATTTACCCTGGTTGATTGGGCGATCATTGCGATCATCGCCGTCTCCACACTGATCAGTCTCAAACGCGGCTTCGTCAAGGAAGCCCTGTCCTTGCTCATCTGGATCATTGCCGGTGCGGTGGCGTGGATGTTCGGTGGCTCGCTTTCGGTGTACCTGGAAAGCTATATCCAGACGCCCTCCATGCGCGTGATCGCAGGCTGCGGTATCTTGTTCGTCGCCACCTTGCTGGTGGGGGCGATGCTCAATTTTCTCATCGGCGAACTGATTCGTGTCACCGGCCTGTCGGGCACCGATCGTTTTCTGGGCATGGTCTTCGGCGCCGCCAGGGGCGGCCTGCTGGTGGTCGTGGCACTCGGGCTGCTGAGCCTGGGGCCGGTTCAACAAGACACGTGGTGGCAGGAGTCTCGCCTGATACCTCGGTTTCTACTGGTAGCCGACTGGTCCAAAAACCTGGTTGTGGGCTTCACCAGCCAATGGATGTCCGGCGGAGCGATCAGTACGCCGTCTGATCTTCCGTTCAAGGAGCAGCTGCTCGGGCCGACCCGGCCTTGAGCGCTATTCACTCAAGTTTCATCAAAGTAGGGGTTGCGTCGCATGTGTGGCATCGTCGGTATCGTCGGTAAGTCGAACGTCAATCAGGCGCTGTATGACGCGCTTACGGTCCTCCAGCACCGCGGCCAGGACGCTGCCGGTATCGTGACCAGCCATGACGGCCGGTTGTTCCTGCGCAAGGATAATGGCCTGGTGCGCGATGTGTTCCAGCAGCGCCACATGCAACGCCTGGTGGGCAGCATCGGCATCGGCCATGTGCGCTACCCGACGGCGGGCAGCTCGACCTCCGCCGAGGCCCAGCCGTTCTACGTCAACTCGCCCTACGGCATCACCCTGGCCCACAACGGCAACCTCACCAACGTCGAGCAGTTGGCCAAGGAGATCTACGAGTCGGACCTGCGTCACGTCAACACCAACTCCGATTCCGAAGTGCTGCTCAACGTATTCGCCCATGAGCTGGCCGTGCGCGGCAAGTTGCAGCCTACCGAAGAGGACGTGTTCGCCGCGGTCTCCCATGTACACAGCCGTTGCGTCGGCGGTTACGCTGTCGTTGCCATGATCACCGGCTACGGCATCGTCGGTTTCCGCGATCCCAACGGTATCCGCCCGGTCGTCTTCGGTCAGCGCCACACCGACGAAGGCGTGGAGTACATGATTGCTTCGGAAAGCGTTGCGCTCGACGTGCTCGGCTTCACCCTGATTCGCGACCTGGCGCCAGGCGAGGCGGTCTACATCACCGAAGAAGGTCAGCTGTACACCAAGCAGTGTGCCGAGGCGCCGAAACTGCAGCCCTGCATTTTCGAACACGTCTACCTGGCCCGCCCGGACTCGATCATGGACGGTGTCTCGGTGTACAAGGCGCGTCTGCGCATGGGCGAGAAGCTCGCCGACAAGATCCAGCGCGAACGCCCGGACCACGGCATCGACGTGGTCATCCCCATTCCGGACACCAGCCGCACGGCCGCGCTTGAGTTGGCCAACCACCTGGGCGTGAAATTCCGCGAAGGCTTCGTCAAGAACCGCTACATCGGCCGCACCTTCATCATGCCGGGCCAGGCTGCCCGCAAGAAGTCGGTCCGCCAGAAGCTCAATGCCATCGAGCTTGAGTTCCGCGGCAAGAACGTCATGCTGGTTGACGACTCCATCGTGCGCGGCACCACCTGCAAGCAGATCATCCAGATGGCGCGCGAGGCCGGCGCCAAGAATGTCTATTTCTGCTCCGCAGCCCCTGCAGTGCGCTACCCCAACGTCTACGGCATCGACATGCCGAGCGCTCACGAACTGATCGCCCACAACCGTACCACCGAGCAGGTGGCCGAGTTGATTGGCGCCGACTGGCTGGTCTACCAGGACCTGCCTGACCTGATCGATTCGGTCGGTGGCGGCAAGATCAAGATCGAGCACTTCGATTGCGCGGTATTCAACGGTGAGTACGTCACTGGCGATATCGACGAAGCCTACCTTGACCGCATCGAGCAGGCCCGCAATGACCTGGCCAAGGTCAAGACGCAGGCGGTCAGCGCAATCATCGACCTCTACAACAACTGATTTCAGGGAGCGATGGCATGACCGATCAATGGGATGCCGGGCGACTGGACAGCGACCTGGAGGGTGTCGGCTTCGACACCCTGGCAGTGCGCGCCGGTCAGTGCCGTTCACCGGAGGCCGAGCACAGCGAAGCGCTGTTCCTGACCTCCAGCTACGTGTTCCGTACGGCTGCCGATGCGGCTGCGCGTTTTGCCGGTGAAACCCCGGGCAATGTCTATTCGCGCTATACCAATCCGACCGTACGGGCATTCGAAGAGCGCCTGGCGGCGATGGAGGGTGCCGAGCAGGCCGTGGCCACCTCCACCGGCATGGCGTCGATTCTGGCCGTGGTCATGTCGCTGTGCAGTGCAGGCGACCACGTACTGGTCTCTCAGAGCGTGTTCGGGTCGACCATCAGCCTGTTCGAGAAGTATTTCAAGCGCTTCGGCTTGCAGGTGGACTACGTGCCGTTGGTCGATCTTGCCGGCTGGGAGCAGGCCATACAGGCCAATACCAAGCTGCTGATCGTCGAGTCGCCGTCCAACCCACTGGCCGAATTGGTCGATATCGCTGCGCTCAGCGAAATCGCCCATGCCCGTGGGGCCATGCTGGTGGTCGACAACTGCTTCAGCACACCGGCCTTGCAGCAACCGCTCAAACTCGGTGCCGACATCGTCTTCCACTCCGCCACCAAGTTCATCGATGGCCAAGGCCGCTGCATGGGCGGTGCAGTGGCAGGCCGTGCCGAACAGATGAAGGAAGTGGTCGGTTTCCTGCGCACGGCAGGCCCGACGCTCAGCCCATTCAACGCGTGGGTATTCACCAAGGGCCTGGAGACGCTGCGTCTGCGTATGCGGGCTCACTGCGAGAGTGCTCAGGCACTGGCGCAATGGCTGGAACAGCAGGACGGTATTGAAAAAGTGCATTACGCCGGCCTACCAAGCCATCCGCAGCACGAATTGGCCAAGCGCCAGATGAGTGGCTTCGGCGCTGTGGTGAGCTTCGAAGTCAAGGGCGGCAAGGAAGGGGCCTGGCGCTTCATCGATGCTACACGGGTCGTTTCGATCACCACCAACCTGGGTGACAGCAAGACCACCATCGCTCATCCGGCCACCACCTCCCACGGCCGCCTGACGCCCCAGGAACGTGCGGCTGCCGGCATCCGCGACAGCCTGATTCGTGTGGCCGTGGGCTTGGAGGACGTGGCGGATCTGCAGGCCGACCTGGCGCGTGGACTGGCGGCATTGTGATCGAAATTGGTCTCAACACGCCCGGCCACAACGGCCGGGTCGCTTTGGTCACCGGTGCTGCGCGCGGTATCGGCCTTGGCATCGCCGCCTGGCTGATCTGCGAAGGTTGGCAGGTGGTGCTCAGTGACCTCGACCGCCAGCGGGGGGCGAAAGCGGCCAAGGCCCTGGGGGATAACGCCTGGTTCATCACCATGGATGTGGCAGATGAGTCCCAGGTCAGTGCCGGGGTGTCCGAGGTGCTCGGGCAATTCGGCAGGCTTGACGCGCTGGTGTGCAATGCTGCGATTGCCAACCCCCACAGCCAGACGCTTGAAAGCCTGAGCCTGGCTCAATGGAACCGCGTGCTGGCCGTCAATCTCAATGGCCCGATGCTGCTGGCCAAGCACTGTGCGCCTTACCTGCGCGCGCACAATGGCGCCATCGTCAACCTGACGTCCACGCGGGCGCGGCAGTCCGAGCCTGACACTGAAGCTTATGCCGCCAGCAAAGGGGGCCTTGTGGCACTCACCCATGCGCTGGCCATCAGCCTGGGCCCGGAGATTCGTGTCAACGCCGTGAGCCCGGGGTGGATCGATGCCCGGGATCCCTCTCAGCGCCGTGCCGAGCCGTTGAGCAATGCTGACCACGCCCAGCACCCCACCGGTCGCGTGGGCACCGTCGAGGACGTTGCAGCGATGGTCGCCTGGCTGCTGTCCCGGCAAGCAGCGTTCGTGACCGGTCAGGAGTTCGTGGTCGACGGCGGCATGACCCGCAAGATGATTTACACCTGAAGGCCCTTTTGGACAGACCAGAAGAGGAGGGGACCGCAAGGTCCCTTTTTCGTGCCCGGGCTTGGCTGGGCACAAATCAAGGTGTGCTCGGCTTTGCACTGGGTTAGCGTTAGCCGCACCTGCGAGTTGGAAAAAAACTCAACAGGGCTATTGACTTAGCGTCGTCACCTGCGTAAATTTCGCGGCCTCAGCGAAGCAAACGCAACACGTTACATCGCGAGGGTGATTAGCTCAGCCGGGAGAGCATCTGCCTTACAAGCAGAGGGTCGGCGGTTCGATCCCGTCATCACCCACCACTTCCTGAGATGTTCCTGACGCTCAAGGCTTCGCAAGAAGCTAACAGCCAGAGAGGAATGCACTGCGCAGCGGTAGTTCAGTCGGTTAGAATACCGGCCTGTCACGCCGGGGGTCGCGGGTTCGAGTCCCGTCCGCTGCGCCATTTTGATTAACAGATGGGTGCTTGTCGCCGGTCTGAAGCCACAAGGTCCAGCACCTTGGGCTGACCCAGTTTCAATCGGGCGCAAGCCTGAACGATACGCAGCGGTAGTTCAGTCGGTTAGAATACCGGCCTGTCACGCCGGGGGTCGCGGGTTCGAGTCCCGTCCGCTGCGCCATCTTCGCTCCAAGGTCCCTAGAACACCTTGAGGCACCCATGAACGAATGGTCATTGCACCGTTTTTCATGCCTTCCCCCAGCTTATCTGGTGGGTAGACCCAAGTTTCAATCGGGCGTAAGCCTGAATGATACGCAGCGGTAGTTCAGTCGGTTAGAATACCGGCCTGTCACGCCGGGGGTCGCGGGTTCGAGTCCCGTCCGCTGCGCCATCTTCGCTCCAAGGGCCTTTGAACACCTTGGCGCTACGTGAAAGCGACCTTCGGGTCGCTTTTTGCGTTTTTGGCGTTTGCCGTATTTACCTTGCCGCCTGCATGAAACCTTGCGGGTACTTCACCGACCAGTGGTTCCTGTACCTGGCTGCTGTGTTGCACAATAGGCACCTTCTTGAAATACCCGGAACCCTCGATGACAAGATCTTCCGTTTCTGGTGCGCTCGTGCTGGCCGCCCTGTTGGCCGTACTGAGCGGTTGTGCGTCCAAGAAACCTGCGGTGTACGAGCATGAGAACTTCGATGACTCAGGCACGTTCTCGCGCAGCTTTCCCTTAGGTGATGCCAACTCCTGCGAAGCGGCCCGCCGTGCGTTGCTCAGCCAAGGCTATATCATCACCAGCAGCGGCCCCAACCAGGTGGTCGGCAACAAGAGCTTCCAGCAGAACAGCGATAACCACCTGCAGATCAGCTTCAACGTCACGTGTGCCCCGGATGCGAGCGACGAACAGCACTCGACCATGTTCGCCAATGCCCTGCAGGACCGCTATGCCCTGAAAAAGTCCAATACATCGGCAAGCTTGGGCGTAGGGGTGCTGGGTTCGGTGTCGATGCCGATTGGCTCGAGCGATGACTCGATGGTGAAAGTCGCCAGTGAGACAGTCACGGCCGCGCAGTTTTACGACCGCTACTTCGCGTTGGTGGAAAGTTACCTGCCCAAGCCCAAGCCCAAGGCGCAATCGTTGAGCCAGCCCAAGGCCGAACAACCCGCGCCGAAGACCGAGAAGCCTGCGGTGGAACTGGGCTTGCCGGAGCAGGCTGCGGCCAGCCCGGCGCCGGTACCGGTCGAGGCTGCACCGGCTGCGCCAGACACGGCCCCCAAGGACGGTGCCTCACCCGCCGCGTTTGCGCCCGACCAGCAGACTGTCCAGGCACCTGCCAGTGGGGATCAACTGAGCTCGCAGCCCGTCGCGCCTCCCGCCGATGCAGCACCCATCGAGGTGCAGCAGGCTGAGCCGGTCACGCCAGCCCCGCAGGATCAAACGGCCCCTCAAGGCCAGCCCTCGACGCCATGAGTCTGCAGGGCCGGTGCCGCCACGATTCGGGCGTCGAGGCGGCCAGGCCCTAGCCAGGTTTGACAGACCGGTCGATCAGCGGCACGCCGCTGAGTTCTTGCAGCGCTTGGAACGTGATTTGCGCGCAAATCTCGACCACTTCGAGCCCCGCTGGTGTCACGTCCATTACCGCGAGGTCCGTGTAGATGCGGCTCACGCAACCAATGCCTGTCAGCGGGTAGGTGCATTTGCTCACCAGTTTGCTTTCGCCGGTTTTGGTCAGGTGGTCCATCATCACGAACACCTGTCGGGCGCCGGTGGCCAGGTCCATCGCGCCGCCCACTGCCGGGATCGACCCCTCGGCGCCGGTGTGCCAGTTAGCCAGGTCGCCGTTTACGGAAACCTGGAAAGCGCCGAGCACGGCGATGTCCAGGTGCCCACCGCGCATCATCGAAAATGAATCGGCATGGTGGAAATAGGCGCCACCGGTCAGCAGCGTCACATGCTGCTTGCCAGCGTTGATCAAGTCATCGTCCTCCTCGCCTGGCGCAGGGCTTGGGCCCATGCCCAGTACACCATTTTCACTGTGCAGGAACACTTCCTTGTCGCCCAGGTAGTTGGCGACCAGGGTGGGTGCGCCGATACCCAGGTTGACGTAGGCACCTTCCTCGATGTCGGCTGCAACGCGCTGGGCCATTGCCTCACGCGAGCGTCGTTGGGTGATGGTCATGGACGGGCCTCAGAATGGGTGATTGGATGGGCGGCGTCCGGGACCGCCACCACGCGTTGCACGAAGATGCCCGGTGTGACGATATGCTCCGGGTCCAGCTCACCCAGCGCGACGATCTGGTCGACCTGGACGATTGCAGTCTTGGCAGCCATGGCCATGATCGGTCCGAAATTGCGGGCGGCCTTGCGGTAGATCAGGTTGCCCCAGCGATCACCCTTGTGCGCCTTGATCAAGGCGAAATCGGCATGCAACGGCATCTCCAGTACGTACTGGCGACCGTCGATCTCCCGCGTTTCCTTGCCTTCGGCGAGCAAGGTGCCATAGCCGGTGGGTGAAAAGAAGGCGCCGATGCCAGAGCCTGCCGCGCGAATGCGCTCGGCCAGGTTACCTTGCGGTACGACCTCCAGCTCGATCTTGCCAGCCCGGTACAAGGCGTCGAAAACATACGAGTCGGATTGGCGCGGGAACGAACAGATGATCTTGCGCACGCGTGCGGCCTTGAGCAATGCAGCGAGGCCGGTGTCGCCGTTGCCAGCATTGTTGCTGATGATGGTCAGGTCGCGTGCACCCGTGGCGATCAACCCGTCTATGAGCTCAGAGGGCATGCCAGCGGTACCGAAGCCGCCGACTAGCAGGGTCGAGCCATCGGTGATGCCCGCCACGGCGCTGGCAATGGTTGCATGGGTCTTGTCGATCAAGGCGTAGCTCCCGTCGATGCTTTTAAAAATGCCATCGTGCAGTGCACGATGCGCCCAGCACTGGCTGGCGCTTGATGGGGGATGAACGTGAGCTAGCTTGCCGCAAGCCGGGCCATGGGCGCAGTGGTCAAGGCAGTTTCTGGGCGATTACCGAACCATTGTTGCAAGCGCGCGCCGCGTCGGTCCGTGTTAGGGACGTATTGGATTAAACGAACGCGCCCGCCCACAGGTCCATGTTCCTGATACGAGAGGGCGCACGGCGCGAAATGCATCGTCACGTCACCCCCATGTCATGTCACCGCTAAGGTGCCGACGAACTCAGCAACCCGTATTCGGATAAGGACGCAGGAAGATGGACGATTACCAGGAAGAGCTACTGGAATTTCAGGCCCACGAGATGGACACGCCCGAACCGGCAGAAGACGCAACCGAACTCTAGTCCCCGCGTCGCTGCGTGCGGCGGTACGTGCCAGGCGTAAGGCCAGTCCAGCGCTTGAACGCGCGCTGGAAGGCCTCTGCCGAAGCGAACCCCAGCAGGTAGGCGATTTCGCCGAAGCTCAACTGGGTATCGCGGATGTAGGTCTCGGCCAGGTCACGCCGCGTGCCGTTCAACAGGTCACGAAAACGCGTGCCTTCTTCTGCCAGCCTGCGCCGCAGCGTCCAGGGCGGCAGTTGAAGCTGCAGGGCAATTTCGTCGAGCTCCGGCTCACGTCCCCCATTGAGCAGCGGCCCGAGCAGGTGGGTGATGCGTTCGCCCAGGCTACGCACGCGCGTCAGCTGCTGCATGTGTGCCTCGCTTACGGTCAGCAGTTGATGCCAGGTGCTGGGGCAATGCCTGGGGTTTGGCAGTTGCAGCGTGGCGCGGCTCAGGCGCAACTGGTTGCACTCGGCGGCAAAGCGGACCGGCGCGCTGCACAGGGGCTGATAGAGGGGGGCGTAGCTTGGGGCTGCAAACTCGATGTCCACGCGCTCGGCCAGCACTGGCGTACCGACCAGGTCGCCCAGCTGGGCCAGCCAGCCGGCGAGCAGCGAGTCGACCACAAAGCGGTTATAGGCGTTGTACGGGCTGATGGAGTAAAAACGCAGCCAGGCGCCTTCGCCATCTTCGCAGTAAGTGGACTGGCCTCGATAGTTGGAGGCGTACAGCGGCTCGAAGCGCAGCAAGGTGCGCGCCGCCTCGCCCAGGGTTGGCGCTTGCGCTGCCGTGACCCCGGCCAGCCCGGTATGGGCCAGCCGGCTTAACTGGCCAATCTGCAAACCCAGTGCAGGTTCGGCGCACAATGCGATGGCGGCGTGGCCCAGGTGCATGTAGCGCGGTATCGACAGGCGCGCATTGGCCTGGGCCAGCCGCGCCGTGTCCAGGCCATAGCGTTCGAGCAAGGGTGCAGGGTCGTGGCCCAGCCGTCGAATCGCGTCCGCCAAGGGTTGCACGAAGCCTACCGACAGGTCGCCCAGCCTTACCTGCGGGCGGCTCATGGTGCTAGAGCCATATATTCAGCAAGCGGGCACCTGGGCTGGGTGGCCCGGTCAACAGGTCGCCGGCTTGCCAGGCAAATCCTTGCCCATCGGCGCCTTGCTCCCAGAACTGGCCGCGCATGAAGACGCTCACACTGCTCACCTGATGACCGACAGGCGCGGTCAGCCGGTGCCAGGCCTCTTGCTCGCTGACCTCGCCACGCTTGACGGGCAAGCGCGTGCTGACAGGCTGGTGGCGATTGCCGCGCCAGGGTGTCAACCAGCTGTGCCTGCCGCTCAGAAAGGCAGGGATGGCCACCAGTTCGACCGATTGGGCCAGCAGCTGCTGGTGATTTTCCGGATACCAGCTGTCGCTCCCCACCAATACCCCAAGCCGCCCCGCAGGCGTGTGCAGCACCTGCAGAGGCTGGTCCACACCAGGGTGGATGAACCGCCTGTTCTCGCTGTCCGGATAGTGCTGGCGCTGGGGTTGGCCCAGGATGTTACCGTCACCGGCGAATACCACGCTGCTGTTGAACAGCGGCCCGCGCCCGGGGTGCAATGCACCCTCGCTGACATAGGGCTGCGGAAGCACGATCGAGCCAGCTACCAGGGTGACGCCGAATTCCTTGGCCAAGCCGCCGAACACCTGCTGGTAATCGGCTGCCATCTGATCGGCCTTCATGCGCAGATGGGCATCGGCCCGTCGGTCATCGCCCTCGGCCGCAAGCATGGCCCAGCCATAGCGAAGCGGGTTACTCAGCTCGAACCATTGCAGTGCTTCACGCTGCTGGGTCACCTGGTAGAACGCGTTCTTCTCGCCACGTGCCCACAGCCAGGTACCGATGTGCTCAGGCAATACCACCACGGTGCGAGGCGTGATCAGGCCTAGCGTGCGCGCCTGCTCGAGGTAGGCGGCAAGTTTGCGGTGCAGGCGTTGCAGGTCCTGGTAGTCCCCTGGGTACAGCAGCGGCTCGACGCCCAGCAGGTTGCCATGCTCGCCGGGTTGCCCGTGGTTGACTGCCAGCTCGATGCGCAAGTCAGACAGGTAGTGCCCCTGTGGGCGCTGTTGGGTCCAGAAGGCGTAACCACACAGGGCGGCGATCACCCCCAGCAGCAGGGCACTTGTCAGAAATTTTTTCATGAAACGCTACAAGGCAATGGGCATGAAGGAGCCCTAGGGTAGACGCGCTGTTCGGGATGATCAATAACTTGTCAGTTCTGGTCATTGAGCCGGTTCAAACGGCTGTTTACTGTCTGCTTCATATAACGACAGGGCCGCCTCAGGGCGAAATGCCCGTTTACCGTGATCATCAGAGAAGCCGAACCATGACCGACACTCGCTACCCGCACCTGCTGGCCCCGCTGGACCTGGGCTTCACCACGTTGCGCAACCGTACCCTGATGGGCTCCATGCACACGGGTCTTGAGGAACGTCCAGGCGGGTTCGAGCGCATGGCTGCCTATTTTGCCGAACGGGCGCACGGCGGCGTAGGCCTGATGGTCACCGGTGGCATTGCACCCAACGATGAAGGCGGTGTTTACGCAGGCGCCGCCAAACTCAGCACCGAAGCCGAAGCCGAGCAGCACCGTATCGTCACCGAGGCGGTGCACGCCGCAGGGGGCAAGATTTGCCTGCAGATTCTTCACGCCGGGCGCTATGCCTACAGCCCGCGCCAGGTGGCGCCAAGCGCCATTCAAGCGCCGATCAACCCGTTCAAGCCGCGGGAATTGGACGAGGCGGGGATCGAAAAGCAGATTGCCGACTTCGCCCACTGCGCGCTGCTTGCGCAGAAAGCTGGTTACGACGGTGTCGAGGTCATGGGCTCGGAAGGCTATTTCATCAACCAGTTCCTCGCCGCTCACACCAACCACCGCACCGACCGTTGGGGCGGCAGCTACGACAATCGCATGCGCCTGGCCGTGGAAATCGTCAGCCGGGTGCGCCGCGCGGTGGGTCCTAACTTCATTATCATCTTCCGCCTTTCGATGCTCGACCTGGTCGAGGGCGGCAGCACCTGGGACGAGATCCAGACCCTGGCCAAGGCCATCGAGCAGGCGGGGGCAACGTTGATCAATACCGGTATTGGCTGGCACGAGGCGCGCATTCCCACCATCGCCACCAAGGTGCCGCGTGCAGCCTTCAGCAAGGTCACCGCCAAGTTGCGCGGGGTAGTGGGTATTCCTTTGATCACCACCAACCGTATCAATACGCCAGAAGTGGCCGAGGCGGTGCTGGCCGAAGGGGATGCGGACATGGTGTCCATGGCCCGTCCGTTCCTGGCCGATCCTGCCTTCGTCAACAAGGCTGCAGCCGGGCGTGCTGATGAAATCAATACCTGCATCGGCTGCAACCAGGCGTGTCTGGACCATACGTTTGGCGGCAAGCTGA
Source organism: Pseudomonas sp. WSY_20 (assembly GCF_043104335.1). Classification (NCBI taxonomy): domain Bacteria; kingdom Pseudomonadati; phylum Pseudomonadota; class Gammaproteobacteria; order Pseudomonadales; family Pseudomonadaceae; genus Pseudomonas; species Pseudomonas sp. WSY_20. The sequence continues at coordinate 78,354 of NZ_JBICKP010000045.1, read as the reverse complement.
CCAGTTGCCTGGTAAACCCAAGGGCCTGCCATGAAACCGAACTCAACTACCTGCCCGTGCGCATGGCCAAGCGCATCGCTGTCGTGGGCGCCGGCCCAGCAGGCCTTGCCGCTGCAACGGTGGCTGCTGAGCGTGGCCATGTGGTGACCTTGTTCGAATCGGCCAGCGAAATTGGCGGTCAGTTCAATGTTGCCAAGCGCGTGCCAGGCAAGGAGGAATTCAACGAGACCCTGCGGTATTTTCGCAACAAGCTGCGCAGCACTGGCGTCGACGTGCGCTTGAACACGCGCGTCGACGTGCCAGCGCTTGTGGCCGGCGGCTATGACGACGTCATCCTCGCGACCGGCATCCTGCCGCGTGCACCGGCGATCCCGGGGATCGCGCACCCCAAGGTGCTCAGCTACCTGGATGTGCTGCTCGAGCGTAAGCCTGTGGGCAAGACAGTGGCCGTGATCGGCGCAGGGGGCATCGGTTTCGATGTATCCGAATACCTGGTGCATCAGGGCGTGTCCACCAGCCTGGACCGCGAAGCGTTCTGGAAGGAGTGGGGTATCGACACCCACCTCGAAGCCCGCGGCGGTGTAGCCGGTATCACACCCCAGCCCCACCCGCCTGCCCGGCAGGTGTACCTGATGCAGCGCAAGACCTCCAAGGTAGGGGATGGCCTGGGCAAGACCACTGGCTGGATCCACCGTACCGGCTTGAAGAACAAGCAGGTGAAGATGCTCAATGGGGTCGAGTACCTGGCCATTGATGACGCAGGCCTGCACGTGCGCATTGGCGGTGGCGAGCCGCAGGTGCTGGCGGTGGACAACGTGGTGATCTGCGCAGGCCAGGACCCGCTGCGCGAATTGCAGGACGGGCTGGTGGCTGCGCGGCAGTCGGTACACCTGATCGGCGGTGCTGACGTGGCGGCAGAGCTCGACGCCAAGCGGGCGATCGACCAGGGGTCGAGGTTGGCGGCGCAGCTTTGATTCACCGCCCGCGCCAGATGCTCTGCTGATAGACTGGCGCCCATGCCTGTCGAACTCCCCTTGGCCCCTCTGCAACGCCTGACATTGCCCTGGCTGGCGAGGGCCCAGGTCGAGGCTGCCATCCTGCGCCTTGACCTGATCGACCCCCTGATCAGCGGCAACAAGTGGTTCAAGCTGCGCCACCATCTGGAACAGGCGCTCGATGCCAAGGCCTCCGGCCTGGTGAGCCTGGGCGGCAACCATTCCAACCACCTCCATGCGCTGGCCGCTGCCGGCAAGCGCTTGGGCCTGGCCACGGCCGGCCTGCTGCGGGGTCATCCACGCCAAACACCCACCGTGCAGGATTTGCAGGCCATGGGCATGCAACTGCACTGGCTGGGCTACGAGGGCTACCGTGGTCGTAACGAGGCGGGTTTCTGGACGCCTTGGCACACGCACTATCCCGGCTGGCATTGCATCCCCGAAGGCGGAGGCGGGCAGGCCGGTGCGCAGGGATGCGCGTCGATCGTGACTCAACTGCACGCGCAGCTTGCGACGCTGGGCTGGTCGGACTATGACGCCTGGTGGTTGGCCGCTGGCACGGGCACCACGCTGGCGGGCCTGGTGCTGGCCGAATCAGGGGCCCATGCCGTGCATGGGGCGCTGGCCGTACCCGAGCACTATGGCGTGGCCGAGACCGTGGCGGCACTAGCCGGCACGCAGGGCTACCGCCTGCACAGCGCCAGCCGGGGCGGCTTCGGCAAGTTCGACGATCAACTGCTGGCCTTCATCGCCGATTGCGAGCAGCAGGCCGGCGTTCCTTTCGAGGCGCTCTACACCGGCAAGGCATTGCTTGCGCTCAAGGCTCAGGTCGAAGCCGGGCTGTTCGCGCCCGGCACTCGCCTGGTGTTCGTCCATACCGGCGGTTTGCAGGGCCGCCGGGGTTACTTGTAAGGCAGCATGCGCAACAACGTATTGTCGCGTTTGACGTAGTGATGATAAAGGCCGGCCAGTGCATGCAGTCCGATCAGCCAATAGCCCCATGTGCCGATACGCTCATGCCAGCCTTTGATGAACTTGGCCAGGTCCAGATCAGGACCGATCAGGTGCGGCAACTCCAGGCCATAGAACGGTACCGGTTTGTCGGCGGCGCTGAGGATCAACCAGCCGGCCAGCGGCATGCCGATCATCAGCAGGTAGAGCAGCAGGTGAACCAGATGGGCCAGCCCGGTTTGCCAGGCCGGAGGTTTAGGGGATATGGGCGGCGCGCGATGAAGCACGCGCATGGCCAGGCGCAGCCACACCAGCACGAATACGCTCAGGCCCAACATGAAATGCAGGTCTTTCATCAGGTTGCGCTCTGCACTGTCGCGCGGGAAGATTCCGCGAAACTCGATACAGGCATAGACAGCGGCCAGCAGCACCAGCATCAGCCAGTGCAGGACAATGGACACGCGCGCGTAATGGCGCGCCGGGGTGCTCGAAACCATGCTTGTTCCTCATCGGTCGGTGGGGTGGCGCTCTTGGTGGCGCTCAGGTCCAGTTTACGGTTTACCCAGGCTGTATCATTGCTCTAGGTCGGTGAAAAATATGTTGCCGCCCATGAGCGGGATCTGAGGTCACAGGGCCAAGTCGCCCGGCCACTGATCAGCAACCAGAAACACCCGCTCTATCTCTTGCCAGCTGCCGTCCTGCTGCCGCTGCACATTGACCAGCAATTGCGCAGGCGCATCGCGTGCCAGCAAGTGCAGCCAGGCGGCGAACTGAGCTGCGCTCCAGACCTCGCAAGCCGCACACCGTGCGGGGGCGAGCCAGGCACTGCGCACCAGCGGTTGCCAATGCGCGCCGGGTGCGCTGATCCAGTCCTTGCGATGCAACCAGCGGCCACGCAGGTGCAGGGGGTGTACACCCAGTGGCGCCTCGCTCGGGGCCAGCGCCGGGTAGAACAGGTAGCCCCCCATCCACATGCTGGCCTGCACCGGGGGCAGGTCGAGCCGCTCAAGGGCGGTACGGCCCTGGGTGCTGGCCGACATGGGCAACTGGTGGCGGCGGATGTGTTCCAGCTTGGCTTGCAGGCGATCGTGGCAGCCAGGCCCTAGCCAGCCGCCCGGGTCGGTACCAAAGCGCTCGGGGCCCAGGTACAGCTTGATGGCCAGCTCCAGGTGATGCACCCCGTCGCGATCACGCAGCACCACATCCAGCTCGCCCAGGGTCCGGCCGTCTTCACGGATAGCCAAGTTGGCCGCCAACAGTTCCACGCCGGGCGCCTGTTGCAACGCAAATTGCCACAGGCGCTCGTAATACAGCCCAAGGCGGCGACTGCCAAGGCCCTTGAGCCAGTGCTGCAAGGGCGTGTCATCAATGTCCAGCCCGTACAACCAGGCCTGCAATGCCTGCGGCCGTTCGATCCAGAGGCTGCCTGCCAGCGGGTGGCGCTGGGGGCAGCCTGCGCGCTCGAGCAGCGGCGGCGAGAGCAGGGTCCAGGCAAGGTCACGCACCGCAGGGCGCTGTAATAGCCGGGGCAGGTGCACGAGCGAAGGAAATGGCATCATCCTGCGAGCATAGCCGGTTTGCCGCTGCTTCGTGGTTCGCCCATAATCGCTGCATCGTCACCCGTCGCAGAGCCTTGCAGGAGCCCCATGGAGCAATTTCGCAATATCGGTATCATCGGTCGTCTCGGCAGCTCGCAGGTGCTGGACACCATCCGCCGACTGAAAAAATTCCTCCTCGAGCGCCACTTGCACGTGATCCTCGAAGACACCATCGGTGAAGTCCTGCCGGGCCATGGGCTGCAGACCTCCACCCGCAAGCTGCTGGGCGAGGTCTGTGACCTGGTCATCGTGGTCGGCGGCGACGGCAGCCTGCTGGGCGCTGCGCGTGCCCTGGCGCGGCATAATATCCCGGTACTGGGCATCAACCGGGGCAACCTGGGCTTTCTTACCGACATCCGTCCGGATGAGTTGGAAGAGAAAGTCTCCGAAGTGCTCGATGGTCACTACCTGGTCGAGAACCGTTTCCTGCTGCAAGCCGAAGTGCGCCGTCACCAGGAGGCGATCGGCCAGGGCGATGCGCTCAACGACGTGGTCCTGCACCCAGGCAAGTCCACCCGCATGATCGAATTCGAGATCTACATCGACGGCCAGTTCGTCTGCAGCCAGAAGGCCGACGGCCTGATCGTCGCCACCCCGACCGGCTCCACGGCCTACGCTTTGTCCGCCGGCGGCCCGATCATGCACCCCAAGCTTGATGCAATCGTCATCGTGCCCATGTACCCGCACACCTTGTCTGGGCGGCCGATCGTCGTCGATGGCAACAGCGAACTAAAGATCGTGGTGGCCAAGGACCTGCAGATCTACCCGCAGGTGTCGTGCGACGGTCAGAACCACTTCACCTGCGCACCCGGTGACACCATCACGGTGAGCAAGAAGCCCCAGAAGCTGCGCCTGATCCACCCGCTGGACCACAACTACTACGAAGTCTGCCGCACCAAGCTTGGCTGGGGCAGCCGCCTGGGGGGCAGGGACGACTGATGCTGGATCCGGCGCGCAGTTTCGACATCATCGGTGACGTTCACGGCTGTGCCTTGACCCTTGAGCGCTTGCTCGATGCCCTCGGTTACCAGCGCATTGCCGGCGTCTGGCGCCACCCTCGGCGGCAGGCGCTGTTCTTGGGCGATATCGTGGACCGCGGCCCGCGTATCCGCCAAGCCCTGCACATCGTTCACGACATGGTCGCCGCCGGGCAGGCGCACTGCATCATGGGCAACCACGAATACAGTGCACTGGGCTGGGTGACGCCGGCACTGCCGGGCAGCGGCAAGGCCTTCGTGCGCGAACATACCCCTCGCCACGCCAGGCTCATCGACGAAACCCTCACCCAGTTCGCCAATCACCCTGCGGACTGGCAGGCGTTTCTCGACTGGTTCCAGACGCTGCCACTGTTCATCGATGCCGGTCGTTTCCGCCTGGTCCACGCCTGCTGGGATGCAAGCCTGATCGAGCCGCTGCGGCGCCAGTACCCCGACGGGCGCGTCGATCGCCACTTCGTCCAAGCCTCGGCGGTGAGCGGCAGCTTTGCCGCCAACGTTTGCAACCGCCTGCTGCGCGGCACCGACATGCGCCTGCCCGATGGCCTCACCCTGACCGGTGGCGATGGCCTGACCCGCGCGTTCTTCCGCACCAAGTTCTGGGAAGATGATCCGCAGACCTATGGCGATATCGTTTTCCAGCCCGATGCGCTGCCGGCGGAGGTGGCCAACACACCGCTCAGCCACAGCCAGAAAAGCGCGTTGCTGCGCTATGCCGAGGACGAGCCCATGCTGTTTGTTGGCCATTACTGGCGCAGCGGCCGGCCCGCACCGATTCGCAGCAACCTGGCCTGCCTGGACTACAGCGCCGTGCTGTACGGCAAGCTGGTCGCCTACAGGCTGGACGATGAAACCCGTATCGACCCCCGCAAGTTCGTCTGGGTGGATGTCGACCGACCACAGGCTAGCCAATGAACATTATCCAAGTGATGCGCCTGCCGCTGACGGTCGACCTCAGCGGTTTCGTGCAGATGCTGCAACGCTTGCAGGTGCCGCACCGGGTCAGCGAGGAGGGCGAGGACCAGGTACTCTGGGCGCCTGAGGCCCTGGCTGACGAGGTGTTGCACCTCTACCAGCGCTACCCCGATGGCAACGCCGACCTGCAGGCCGAGCCTGACGCCGCGCTACCCGACCAGCAGGGGCAGGACATGTCACAGCCGTCGCTGCTGGCCCAGGCCAAGGCCTGCAAGGTCACCGCCCTGACGCTGTTGCTGACGTTCGTGGTCGCCGGGCTTACGGGCCTGGGCGACAACTTCACCACCATCGGCTGGTTCACGTTTCTCGATTTTCACGTGCAGGGCGATTACCTGTACTTCACGCCGCTGGCCGAGGGTCTGGCGCACGGGCAATGGTGGCGGCTGGTCTCGCCGATGCTGCTGCATTTCGGTGCGCTGCACCTGGCCATGAACAGCCTGTGGTTCTGGGAGCTGGGCAAGCGCATCGAATTGCGCCAGGGCCCATGGACGCTGCTGGGGCTTACCGCGCTGTTCAGCCTGGTATCGAACCTGGCCCAGCACTACACCACAGGGCCTGGCCTGTTCGGTGGGCTTTCAGGCGTGCTCTATGGCCTGCTCGGGCACATCTGGCTGTACCAATGGCGGGCACCGAACCCGCACTTCAACCTGCCCAAGGGCGTGCTGGTGATGATGCTCCTCTGGCTGGTGGTGTGCCTGACCGGCGTCGTCGGCACGCTGGGCCTGGGCCAGATCGCCAACGCCGCGCACGTCGGAGGGTTGCTCATCGGATGCCTGACCGGGCTCTTGGGTGGGGCGCTCGCCCGGCGTAAACTGTCGGCTTGAATCAGGAGACAACATGTCCACTTTCGCGCAAATGATCGAAAACATCACCCCGGAAATCTACGAGAGCCTGAAGCTGGCCGTGGAAATCGGCAAATGGTCGGACGGCCGCAAGCTGACTGCCGAGCAGAAAGAGCTGTCCCTGCAAGCGGTCATTGCCTGGGAGATGAAAAACCTGCCCGAGGACCAGCGCACCGGTTACATGGGCCCGCAGGAATGCGCGTCCAAATCCGCCCCCGCCCCCAACATCCTGTTCAAGTCGGACTCGGTACATTGATCGAACTCGCTCGTGGCTCGTTGAGCAAGATGGCCGTCAGCCTGGCCGACCCCGTGGTGCAATACAGCTTTCGCCTAGGCGATACCCTGGTGCCGGTCAACCCCCTGATCGGCAAGCCGCTGCGCCTGCAATACCTGGGTGCCATCCACTGCAGCCACTGCGGCAAGCGCACCAAGAACAGCTACAGCCAGGGTTACTGCTACCCCTGCATGACCAAGCTGGCCCAGTGCGACATGTGCATCATGGCTCCGGAGCGCTGCCACTACGACGCAGGCACCTGCCGCGATCCGTCCTGGGGCGAGCAGTTCTGCATGACCGACCACGTGGTCTACCTGGCCAACTCCTCCGGTATCAAGGTCGGTATCACCCGCGCCACCCAGCTGCCCACCCGCTGGCTCGATCAGGGGGCCAGCCAGGCCTTGCCTATCCTCAGGGTGGCCACTCGGCAGCAGTCCGGGCTGGTCGAAGACCTGCTGCGCAGTCAGGTGCCGGACCGCACCAATTGGCGCGCCCTGCTCAAGGGTGACGCCGAGCTGCTCGACCTGCCGGCATTGCGCGATCAGGTGCTGGAGGCATGTGCCGAAGGGCTTGGCCAGCTGCAGGCGCGCTTCGGCCTGCAGGCGATTCAGCCTCTGACCGACGCCGAGGTCGTGCACATGACATACCCGGTCCAGGCTTACCCGACCAAAGTGGTCAGCTTCAACCTGGACAAGAACCCGATCGTGGAGGGTACGCTGCTGGGCATCAAGGGCCAGTACCTGATCTTCGACACCGGTGTGATCAATATTCGCAAGTACACGGCCTACCAGTTGGCCGTGCTCCAGTAAAAGGGACCTGCAGATGCGTACCGAACAACCGCAAGTGATCCATCTCAAGGACTACAAGGCGCCTGAGTACCTGATCGACGAGACGCACCTGACCTTCGAGCTGTTCGAAGACCACACCCTGGTCCACGCGCAACTGATCATGCGCCGCAACCCGGTGCACGGGGGCGGCCTGCCTGCGCTGGTGCTCGACGGCCAGCAACTCGAACTGGTGCGCGCCGCCCTGGACGATGAACCCTTGCAGGAAGGCGACTACCAGATCGACGCAAGCAGCCTGACCGTTCAGCCACGGGCAGAGCACTTCACCCTCGACACCACCGTCAGGATCCATCCCGAAACCAACACGGCGCTCGAGGGCTTGTACAAGTCCGGCAAGATGTTCTGCACCCAGTGCGAGGCCGAGGGTTTCCGCAAGATCACCTACTACCTCGACCGCCCCGATGTGATGAGCATCTTCACCACCACGGTGATCGCTGAACAGCACCGCTACCCGGTGCTGCTCTCCAACGGCAACCCGGTAGGCAGCGGCCCTGCCGAGGACGGCCGTCACTGGGCGACCTGGGAAGACCCGTTCATGAAGCCGGCCTACCTATTCGCCCTGGTCGCAGGCGACCTGTGGTGCGTGGAAGACACCTTCACCCGCCAATCGGGCCGTGATGTGACCCTGCGCATCTATGTGGAGCCGGAGAACATCGACAAGTGCGACCACGCCATGGTCAGCCTGAAAAAGTCCATGCGTTGGGATGAAGAGGTCTACGGCCGCGAGTACGACCTGGACATCTTCATGATCGTCGCGGTCAACGACTTCAACATGGGGGCCATGGAGAACAAAGGCCTGAACATCTTCAACTCCAGCTGCGTGCTGGCGCGCGCCGAGACGGCCACCGATGCCGCGCACCAGCGGGTCGAAGCCGTGGTAGCCCATGAATACTTCCACAACTGGTCGGGCAACCGCGTCACCTGCCGCGACTGGTTCCAGTTGTCGCTCAAGGAAGGCTTCACGGTGTTCCGCGATGCCGAGTTCAGTGCCGACATGAATTCACGCACCGTCAAACGCATCGAGGACGTTGCTTACCTGCGCACCCATCAGTTCGCCGAGGATGCGGGCCCCATGGCCCACCCGGTGCGCCCGGACAGCTTCATCGAGATTTCCAACTTCTACACCCTGACCGTGTACGAGAAAGGCTCGGAAGTGGTACGCATGGTGCGCACGTTGCTGGGGGCCGAAGGCTTCCGCCAGGGCAGCGACCTGTATTTCGAGCGTCACGATGGGCAGGCGGTGACCACCGACGACTTCATCAAGGCCATGGAAGACGCCAACGGCGTGGACCTGACGCAGTTCAAGCGCTGGTACAGCCAGGCCGGTACGCCGCGCCTGGAAGTGACCGACGCCTACGACGAAGCGGCGCTCACCTATAGCCTGACGTTCCGCCAAAGCTGCCCACCCACCCCGGACAAGGCCGAGAAGCTGCCCTTCGTGATCCCGGTCGAACTGGGCCTGCTCGATGCCCAGGGCAACGACCTGCCGCTGCAATTGGCGGGCGAGTCCTCGGCAGTGGGCAGCACCCGGGTGCTGTCGGTGACCGAGGCCGAGCAGACTTTCGTCTTCCAGGGCATCCAGGCACGGCCGTTGCCGTCGCTGCTGCGCGGTTTCAGTGCCCCGGTCAAGCTGAGCTTCCCGTACGACCGTGACCAGTTGATGTTCCTGATGCAGCACGACAGCGACGGCTTCAACCGCTGGGAAGCCGGTCAGCAACTGGCCGTGCAGGTGCTGCAGGAGCTGATCGGCCAGCACCAGCGTGGTCAGGCGCTGCAACTGGACCCGCGTCTGGTCAGGGCGTTGGCTACGGTACTGGGCGACACTTCGCTCGATGCTGCCATGGTGGCCGAAATGCTCTCGCTGCCAGGGGAGGGCTACCTGACCGAGATCAGCCAGGTGGCCGATGTGGACGCCATCCACGCAGCCCGCGAGTTCGCCCGCCGGCAAATTGCCGAGCAATTGTTCGAGCCACTCTGGACGCGTTACCAGGCCAACCGCGCGGTCTCGCGTGACACCGCGTACGTTGCCTCTGCCGAGCACTTTGCCCGCCGCAGCCTGCAGAACATCGCCCTGTCGTACCTGATGCTCAGCGCTGAACCGCAGGTGCTGCAAGCGACCCTGGAGCAGTTCGAGCAGTGCGACAACATGACCGAGCGCCTCACGGCCCTGGCGGTGCTGGTGAACTCACCCTTCGAGGCCGAGCGCGCCAAGGCCCTGGAAAGCTTTGCAGAGCACTTCAAGGACAACCCCCTGGTCATGGACCAATGGTTCAGCGTGCAGGCGGCCAGTACCTTGCCAGGGGGCCTGGCACGGGTGAAGGCGTTGATGCAGCACCCCGCGTTCAACCTGAAGAACCCGAACAAGGTGCGCGCGGTGGTCGGTGCCTTTGCCGGCCAGAACCTGGTCAACTTCCATGCCGCCGATGGCTCCGGTTATCGCTTCCTGGCGGATCTGGTGATCGAGCTCAATGCCCTTAACCCGCAGATCGCCTCCCGGCAGTTGGCGCCGCTGACCCGCTGGCGCAAATACGACGCCGCCCGCCAGGCCCTGATGAAGGGTGAGCTGGAGCGGATTCTGGCTTCTGGTGAGCTCTCCAGCGACGTCTATGAAGTGGTGAGTAAAAGCCTGGCATGACGCCGGGGCCCGCTTGAGGGCCCCGGTTTCAACTGCCGACGTTGTTACGCTGCACAGGCAGCGCCTGCGGGTGAGTCGTGTTCGCCCGCAGGCGCTGCATCCTCTGCGCGCGAACGGCTCGTCCTGCGCCGATAACAAAACATAACACCCCGCCCGTTGTGCTCCGCCAAATCCTCCCGTTACGATCACCGCACGCCCTTGCAGGCCTCTATTGCGGGCATTTGTGCGTCCTGCAAGGTATTGACCCACCCAACAAAAATACAATCGGGGGCAGTCATGAGGAAATCGAGCAGGCGCGCTGGATGGCCGGTAGCGGCCGCTGCAGCGCTCACCCTTGCACTGAGTGGATGGCAAGGCGCGCAGGCTGCGTCAGCCGATGAATACTCCACCGAATCGGCCAAGGCCAGTCAAAGGCTGTTGATCGACGCTGCCCATGCGGGCACGCGTGTGGTCGTGGTCGGCGACCGGGGCCATATCCTGTTCTCTGACGACCAGGGCAGCACCTGGACCCAGGCCCGTGTGCCAACCCGCCAGCTGCTGACGGCCGTTTTTTTCCTTGATGACAAGCGCGGTTGGGCCGTCGGCCACGATGCGCAGATCCTCGCCACTGGCGACGGCGGGGCGACCTGGAGCAAACAGTTCGAAGACCTGTCACGCGAAGCACCCTTGCTCGACATCGTGTTCCTCGACGCCCAGCACGGCCTGGCCGTGGGCGCCTACGGCGCTTTGCTCGAAACCACGGACGGGGGCCAGCATTGGCGGGACGTGGCCGAGCGCCTCGACAACCCCGATCAGTTGCACCTCAATGCCATCGCCCAGGTACGTGACGCTGGCTTGTTCATCGTTGGGGAGCAGGGCGGCATGTTCCGCTCCGAGGACAATGGGCAGCACTGGCAGAAAGTCGAAGGGCCTTACCAGGGGTCGCTGTTCGGCGTGATCGGCACTGCCCAGCCGCGTACCTTGCTGGCGTTCGGCTTGCGCGGCAACCTGCTGCGCTCTACCGACTTCGGCGACACCTGGCAATCCATCCCCTTGCAGGCTGCGCGAGGCGAGCTCGAGTTCGGCCTGGCCGGTGCCACGCTGCTCGACGACGGCACTGTCGTGGTGGTCGGCAACGGCGGCAGCGTGCTGCGCAGCACCGATGCCGGCCAGACCTTCAGCGTCCACAACCGCCCGGACCGCATCGCCCTGTCCGGTGTCAGCGCCCTGCCCAACGGCGAGCTCCTGCTGGTAGGGCAGAGCGGCGCCCACATCGCCAATGCCAAGGGGCTCGACGCCGCCGACAGTGAGGCACAGCCATGAGCAGCCAGGAGCACCTTCCCATGCAGCCGCATCATCAGGACAAAGCCACACTGCTCGAACGCCTGATCTTCAACAATCGGCCGGCGGTCATCATCCTCTGTGTGCTGGTCAGCCTCTTCCTGTTCTGGCAAGCCACACAAATTCGCCCCTCCACCAGCTTCGAGAAAATGATCCCGTTGCAGCACCCCTTCATCGAACAGATGATGGAGCACCGCAACGATCTGGCCAACCTGGGCAACACCGTGCGTATCTCGGTCGAGGCGGTCAAAGGCGACATCTTCGACAAAAACTACATGGAGACTCTGCGCCAGATCCACGACGAGGTGTTCTACATCCCTGGCGTCGATCGGGCCGGGCTCAAGTCGCTGTGGAGCCCGAGCGTGCGCTGGAGCGAAGTCACCGAGGAGGGGTTTTCCGGTGGCGAGGTGATTCCCAACACCTATGACGGCTCGCAGGCCAGCCTCGATACCCTGCGCGACAACGTGCTGAGGTCCGGGCAAATAGGCCGGCTGGTGGGCAACAACTTCAAATCCAGCATCATCGACGTGCCACTGCTGGAAAGTTACCCCGACCCGCAGGACCCGGGGCGGGTGGTCAAGCTCGACTACCAGCAGTTCTCCCACTTGCTCGAAGAAAAGATCCGCGACAAGTTCCAGGCCCAGAACCCCAATGTGAAGGTGCATATCGTCGGGTTCGCGAAGAAGGTCGGTGACCTCATCGACGGGCTGGTCATGGTGGTGATGTTCTTCGGCATCGCCCTGCTGATCACCTGGGTGTTGTTGTACTGGTTCACCTGGTGCATCCGCAGCACCATCGCGGTGCTGATTACCACTTTGGTGGCGGTGGTGTGGCAACTGGGGCTGATGCACGCGGTCGGCTTCGGCCTGGATCCGTATTCGATGCTGGTGCCGTTTCTGATCTTTGCCATCGGTATTTCCCACGGTGTGCAGAAGATCAACGGCATCGCCCTGCAATCGAGCGATGCAGACAACGCCCTGACGGCGGCCAGGCGCACGTTCCGGCAGCTGTTCCTGCCGGGCATGATTGCCATCCTCGCCGATGCCGTGGGCTTCATCACCCTGTTGATCATCGACATCGGCGTGATCCGCGAACTGGCCATCGGTGCCTCCATCGGCGTCGCGGTGATCGTCTTCACCAACCTCATCCTGCTGCCGGTGGCCATCTCCTATGTGGGTATCAGCAAGAAAGCCATCGAGCGCAGCAAGCGCGACGCCACGCGCGAGCACCCGTTCTGGCGACTGCTGTCGCGCTTTGCCAGCCCCAGGGTGGCGCCTGTTTCCATCGCCCTGGCCCTGGTCGCCTTCGCCGGGGGCCTGTGGTACAGCCAGAACCTGAAGATCGGTGACCTCGACCAAGGGGCACCGGAGCTGCGGCCCGACTCGCGCTACAACCAGGACAACAACTTCATCATCAGCAACTATTCCACCAGCTCCGATGTGCTGGTGATCATGGTCAAGACGGCCGCCGAGCAGTGTTCGGTGCATTCGACCCTGGCGCCGATCGACGAGCTGATGTGGACCATGGAAAACACGCCTGGGGTGCAGTCGGCCATTTCCCTGGTCAGCGTGTCCAAACAGGTGATCAAGGGCATGAACGAGGGTAGCCTCAAGTGGGAAACCCTCTCGCGCAACCCCGATGTCCTCAACAACTCCATCGCACGGGCCGATGGTCTGTACAACGGCGATTGCTCGCTGGCGCCGGTGCTGGTGTTTCTCAATGACCACAAGGCCGAGACCCTCGAACGGGTGACGGCGGCTGCCAAGGCGTTTGCCGACAGCCACGACAGGGAAGGCTTGCAGTTCCTGCTGGCTGCCGGCAATGCCGGTATCGAAGCGGCCACCAACGAGGTGATCAAGTCGGCCGAGCTGACCATCCTGATCCTGGTCTACCTGTGTGTGGCGATCATGTGCCTGATCACCTTCCGCTCTTTCGCCGCAACCCTGTGCATCGTGCTGCCCTTGGTGTTGACCTCGGTGCTGGGCAACGCGTTGATGGCGTACATGGGCATCGGCGTCAAAGTGGCGACGCTGCCGGTGGTTGCGCTGGGCGTGGGTATTGGCGTGGACTATGGCATCTACATCTACAGCCGCTTGGAGAGCTTCCTGCGCGCTGGGCTGCCGTTGCAGGAGGCCTATTACCAGACCCTGCGCTCCACCGGCAAGGCTGTGCTGTTCACCGGCCTGTGCCTGGCCATCGGGGTGTGTACCTGGATCTTCTCGGCCATCAAGTTCCAGGCGGATATGGGCCTGATGCTGACCTTCATGCTGTTGTGGAACATGTTCGGGGCGCTGTGGCTGCTGCCGGCGCTGGCGCGGTTCCTGATCAAGCCCGAGAAGATGGCAGGCAAGGCGGGGTGCTCGATTTTCGCCCATTGAAACGACCGGTTGGTGTGCGTCCATGGGGGTATAATGCGGGGTTTTTCCACACGCAATGTCCCGTACAGGTACCCCCATGTCCCCTCTCGCCAGCGCCTTGCAACACTGCGACATGCTTTTGATAGACGGCCTTCACGCGTTCGATTTCACCTGCGACGAGCAGGGCCTTGCCATCGAATGCATGGACGGCCGCCAACTGCGCCGTTGGGTATTCACCGCCGCGCAGGTCGATGCAGCCAGTAAAGAAGTGAACGACTGGCGCATCTGCACTGCCGAAAGTGAGCACCGACTCATCTGTCTGGATGCATTTCGCGCCCCGGAAGAAGACCATGAACCGGACCTGGAAGACCCTGCTAACCGCTAGTTGCATGACCCTGACCTACACTGCCCAGGCTGCCACCTTGCTGGTTGGCACCTACACAGACGGTGCCAGCCAAGGCATCTACCGCTACGCCTTCGACAGCGAAGCCGGCACAATCCGCCCCGAGCCGCTGCAGGTGGTAGAGAGCGTCAGCCCCTCGTGGCTGGTGCTTTCCGAAGACAAGCGCCTGCTGTTTGCCGTCAATGAAACCGCAGACGGTCACGTCAGCGCATTCAACATTGCCAGTGATGGGAATGTACGCCTGCTCGATCAACTGTCTAGCCAGGGCGACGAGCCTACCCACGCCAGCCTTAGCCAGGACCAGCGTTACCTGTTCGTGGCCAACTACGCGGTCGATCCCGACCCAGGCGGCGGCCTTTCGGTGTTGCCGGTTGACAGGCAGGGTGCCTTGCAGCCGGTGATTCAGCAGGCGCGCCACCAGGCCAGCGGGGTCAACCCCGAGCGGCAGGCCAGCGCCCATGTCCATTCGGTGGTGCCGTCCCCGGACGGCCAGCATGTCTATGCCAGCGACCTGGGTGCTGACAAGGTGTTCGTCTACCGCTATGACGGGGCGAGCACGAACAAGCCACTGACCCCGTCACAGCCTGCCTCGGTTTCGTTGCCTGCGGGCAGTGGACCACGCCACTTGTTGTTCGACGCCAGCGGTAAGCATGCCTACCTGACCTTGGAGATGCATGCCGAAGTGGTGATGTTCGATGTCCGGGAGGGCGACCTGATCGAACGCCAGCGTCTGCCACTGACCGAGCGCCAGGAGGCGGCTGCCAAGGCGGGCGCGGGCTTGCACCTGTCGGCAGACGGTCGCTTTCTGTACGTCAGCAACCGCGGCACGGCCAACGAGATCGTCGTGTTCAGCGTCGGCAAGCAGGATGGACGGTTGGCGTTGGTGCAACGTCGTTCGGTCGAAGGTGACCACCCCCGTGAATTCGCGCTGGACCCCAGTGACAGGTTCCTGCTGGTCGCCAATCAGAAGAGCAACCAGATCAAAGTCATGCGCCGCGACCCGCTCACGGGCAAGCTGGGGGAAACGGTACAGACTTTCGATCAGCCGGCGCCGTCGGATCTGAAGTTCATGCGCTGACCTTCGCGTGCGATGACAGCTGTTGTCACTTGGCCATAATGGCTCTGAATAAGTCCGAGTCCAACCAGCCCTGCAGCCAGCCACGCACCCGCGGGTAGGGGGCTGTGGCAAACCAGTCGGGCTGGGCCGCGGCGAACTGCCGGATCAGCGGCAACAGTGCGGCGTCGGCGATACTTGGGTGCTTGGCCAGCAGGTAGGGTCGGCCGTGAAGCAGGTGCTCCAGGCGTTCCAACCAGTGTTGCGCAGCTTCGCGGTAGTCGTGCTGTGAGTGCTGTGGATAGCGCTCGGCATACTTGTACAGGTTCACTTGGGCCTTGAAGGTGGTGTCGTTGACGGCAATCAGCGCTTCGGCTTGCTGCGCCGCTTCGGGCGAGCTCAACAGGCGCCAGTCTTGCGGGTCGTTCTGCGCCAGTGCCCAGCGCATGATATCCAGGCTTTCATCGAGCACCTGGTTCCCGGTGTCCAGCACCGGAACGGTGCCCTTGGGTGACAGCGCCAGCAGGACGGCGGGCTTGTGTTTCATTGCCACCTCCTGCACGGTCACCTCACAGCCGGCATAGCGCAACGCGAGCCGGGCACGCATGGCCCAGGGGCAGCGGCGAAACGAATAGAGGATCAACCGCACACCTCGACGTCACTCAGGCCGTTGCCCAGGCGCCGGACCTGAATTTGCACCGGTATGCGCTCGTGCATTTCCTGCACGTGGGAAATCACCGCGACCTTGCGACCCTGGGCCTGCAAGCCGTCCAACGCGTCCATGGCCAGTTGCAAGGACTCGGGGTCGAGGCTGCCGAAACCTTCGTCGATGAACAGCGACTCGATGCGCAACGTGCTCGATGCCATCGAGGCGAGCCCCAAGGCCAAAGCCAGGGAAACCAGGAAGGTCTCACCCCCTGACAGCGAGTGCACCGAGCGCAGTTCATCGCCCATTTCGGTGTCCAGTACCAGTAACCCCAGCGCACTGCCGCCGCGCTTGAGCCGATAGCGCCGCGCCAGTTGACGCAGCTGGGCATTGGCATGGTGCAACAGCAGATCGAGGTTGTAGCCTTGGGCGATCTTGCGGAACACATCGCCCGAGGCCGAGCCGATCAGGCCGCTGAGCCGAGCCCAGCGCTGCCACTGCTGACGGGCCTGCTCGATCTGCTCGGCCAGGGCCTGCGAGGCGTGCTGACGTCGCTGGTCATCGGCCTGTTGGGCCCGCAGTTCGGCGCAGGTCTGCTCGTGAACGACCAGACGCTCGCGCAGTTCGAGCAGCGCCTGGTCCACATCCTGGACCGAGGTGTCGAGCGTCATCAGCGCAGCGTGCTGGCGCAGGCGCTGCTCGCGCTCCTGAAGCAGCACACGGCTCTGCTCGAGGGCTTTTTCCGCGCCCTGCAGGCGCTGGCGCAGTTCACTGGCCTGGGTGTCGTCCATGGCCAGCAGGCGATCAAGCCCTGCATCGTCCAGCTCCGGGTGTGTGGCGCGCCACT
Source organism: Pseudomonas sp. WSY_20 (assembly GCF_043104335.1). Classification (NCBI taxonomy): domain Bacteria; kingdom Pseudomonadati; phylum Pseudomonadota; class Gammaproteobacteria; order Pseudomonadales; family Pseudomonadaceae; genus Pseudomonas; species Pseudomonas sp. WSY_20. The sequence continues at coordinate 61,617 of NZ_JBICKP010000045.1, read as the reverse complement.
GGGCGATCTGATCCTGCAGCTGCTCGGCTTCTTGCTCCAGCGCCTGCAACTGCTCGGTGCTGGCCTTCAGTTCACCGGCCACCTGCACAGCCTGGGTGTGCAAGCCTTGCAGGCGCTGGGCGAGATCCGCTTCGACCGCGCGCGCTTGCTCCAGCGCGGTGTCCATGTGCTGTTGCCAGGCCTCGGCACTGACGTGCTCGCCCAGTAACTGCGCGAGCATGGCCCGGGCATGCTCGCGCTGCTCCTCCAGGGCTTTGAGCTGCTGGTCACGCTGGGCGAGGCTTTGCACACGCACCTGCTGTTGATCGTGCAGTTTGTCCAGCTGAACCTGGCGAGCTTGCTGTTCTTCCAGCTCATCCTTGCGCTGGTCGAGCTGTTGCAGGCGCTGGGCGATCTGTTGGTCAAGGGCAAGAAACGCGTTGGCCGGATCGTCTCGCAGCGCCTTGAGCGCTTCGTCGGGCATGACCCCAGCCAAGTCCACGAGCCCTTGCTGCAGGAGGCGCTCGTCGTTTTCCAGGGCCAGGTGTTGTTGCTCCAGGTGCCGCTGCGCTTGTTGGTGCGCGTCCTGGGCGGCTTGCAGTTGCTGGTTGAGACGCGCGGCCTCTTTCTGCAGGCTGAGCAAGGCCCGCTGGCGCTTTTCGTCGTTGCCGATCTCTGTATCCAGGCGCCGTAATTGGCCGTCGAGCCAACCGCTACGGGCATGGTCGTCCTGGGGCGCCAGAGCAGGCCAGAGGGCATGTTCATGAAGCTGCGCAACCAAAGGCTGCAACTGCTCGTCCAGCGCCGGCAGTTGTTGCTGAAAGTCCTTGAGCTGAGCATTGACCACACCTAGCTGGGTGCGCAGCTCGACCAGGCGCGTGTTGAGCGCTGCCACCTGACGCTGGGCAGCCTCTTCTTCGGCTTGGTCATGTTCGCCCAGGCTTTGCAGCAACACCTCGGGCTGATGGAACGGGTGTTCGGCGCTGCCGCACACAGGACAGGGCTCGCCGTCGCGCAGTTGCTCGCGCAGGGCTTGAACCGTGGTGTTGCGGGCCAGCCGCTGGCGCTCCAGCAGTTGACGCGTCAGGTTCAGCGCCTGCTCGGCGCTTTCCAGTTCAGCCTTGGCGGCGGTGCCTTCGCCAATCAGGCGCTGGCGCTCGACCATGGCGTGCTGCTGGCGATCACGCAGGGTGGCCTGTTGCTGACTCAACTCGAGCACGCGGGCGTGTACACGCGTCAATTGCTCCACGGCGCGATGCTGCTTGCGGTTGTCCTGCAGCATGCTGCCGAGCAGGTCGATCTGTTCTGCCAGGGCGTCAGGCTGCGCCTTAGCTTCGCGGAACAGGGCGTCATGGGCGTCGCGCTCGGCCTGCAGGTGGGCAGTGGCCTGGCTGGCTTGAGCCTGCAGGCCGGGCAGTTCCTCGCGGCCTTTGCCCAGCCGGCCGCCGATCAGCATCACCTGCTTGAGCTGCGGCAGATAGGCATGCCACGCACCGGCCAGCCCGGCCAGGTGCTGGCTCTCGGCCAACGCCGTGTCGATCTGGGCCAGTTGCTGTTGACTGCGTTCTTGGCTGGCTTGCAGTTGCTGCAACTGCTGTTGGCCCTCAGCCACTTGATGTTCGGCCTGCTGGCTGTCGCTGCGCTGGACGGCCAGTTGCTGATCGAGGCGGGCCAGGTTGTCCTGGGCCGTATAGGCTTGGCGCAGCAGCGGGCCTGCCTCGCTATGGGCGGCCTGGGCGGCGGTCAATGCAAGATGTGCTGTTTCCAACGCCTGCTGCTGCTCGGCTGTCCGCTGTTGCAGCTCGGCGTGATGCCGGGTGTGTTCGGCAAGCCTGGCGATGATCGGCGCGCGCTGCGCCGCCAGTGCCTGCTGGCGGTGAAACTGATGGCGCTGCGGGGCAAGACGCTCCAGGCGCGCCAGGTCCAGGCGCGGCTCGGCCAAGGCTTGCCAGTCCTGCTCGGCAGCCTCCAGGGCAGTGCGGGCCTGCGCCTGCTGGGCTTGCAACTGGTCATGTTCGATCAACCCACCGCGCTGCTGCTCCAGCTGTCGCTCGCCAGCCTGGGCGGTTTTGAGCTCGCGTTGCGCCTGTTCCAGACGTTGGTCCAGGTCGGCGCGGGCATCCGCGGCCATGGGCAGCAGGTGGCTGGCTCGCTCTTTCAAGGCGGCATGCGCCTCGCCCGCCTCGCGTGCTCGGGCAAAGGCCCGTTGGCCCAGGCGCGAATAGATCGCGGTATTGGTCAGTTTTTCCAGCAGTTCGCTGCGTTCGCGGTCGTCGGCCTTGAGGAACGCCCCGAACTCGCTTTGCGCCAGCATCACGGCGCGGGTGAACTGTTCGAAGTTAAGGCCCAGGCGCGTCTCGATCAGCTGCTTGTATTCGTTCTTGCCGCTGCCCAGCACCTGCTCGCTGTCCAGGTCGTAGAAGCTCTGGCGGCTGAGCTGGAGCTTGCCGTTGGCCTTGTCGCGAGCACGGTTCGCCTCCCAGCGCGCCCGGTAGCGGCGCCCGTCGACGCCGACGAAATCCACCTCGGCAAAGCCACTGCCGGTACCGCGACGCAACAGGTTGCGCGGGTCCGAAGTGGGGATCTCGCCATCGCCGTCCGGCACCTTGGCCTCACGGCCGATGTCATTCAGACGTGGCACCGTACCGAACAGCGCCAGGCACAGCGCGTCGAGCAGGGTGCTTTTACCTGCCCCGGTGGGGCCGGTGATGGCGAACAGACCCGCGCCTGCCAGGGGTTCCTGGGTGAAGTCGATATCGATCGGGCCCGCCAGCGATGCCAGGTTCTTCAGGCGAATGGCAAGAATCTTCATGGTTGCTCTTCTTCGTGCTGTACGTCCTGCAGCAGCAGGGCGAAATCGGCCAGCGTCTGCTCATCGGCAGGGTCGCCATAGGCTTGCGCCCAGGCACGGTTGAACAGGTCTTGCGGGGTCATCTGGGCCAGTTCGACGAACGCCGGGCCTTCGTCGTCGGCCGTTCGGCCGGCGTACTCGGCACCAATGCGAATCAACCGCACGGCTTTGGCGTGCAGCGCGGTTTCGATCTGCTGGCGCAGGTCGGGCTGCGGCTCGTTCAATACGACGCGCACCTCCAGCCAAGGCTGGCGGTTGGGGTCATCGAGCAGGTCCACCACGGGCAGGTCGGCCAGTTGCGTCAAGACCTCGTTCAGTGGGGCCGGCCCTATGCGTTGCAGCGGCACCGCACGCGGAACTGGGCGAGCCTCGACACTGGCCAGCGCCGCGCCGTCGAAAGTGACTTCCAGCACCTGGTGGGGGTAGTTGACCTCCGCGAACGACAACGGAATGGGCGACCCGCTGTAGCGGATACGGTCTTCGCGGTTGACCTTCTGGGGCTTGTGCAGGTGGCCCAGGGCGACGTAGCTGATGGCCTTGTCGAAGAGCTTGGCCGGCAATGCCTCGGCGTTGCCGATGATCAGGCTGCGCTCGGAGTCTTCGGAGACCGCACCGCCGGCCATGTGCGCATGGCTGATGGCGATCAGCGCCTGGTCCTTGCGCTGCCTGGCCTGGGCGGCGGCGATCAGTTGTTGGTGGACCCGCGTGATGCCTTGCAGGTAGTCGTCGCCCAGTTGCAGGCCGGTCACCTCCGCCGGCCGCAGGAACGGCAAGGCCAAGCACCAGGCGGTCACCTTGCCGCGCGCGTTGGTCAGCGGAATCAGCAGCCGCTCGACATCCAGTTGCCCATCGTCCAGCCAGTGCACGCGGCCCAGTGCATGGGTGCGCAGGCGGCGCATCAACGGCGCAGGCAGCTCGATGCGCGAGCCGGAGTCGTGGTTACCGGCGATCATCACGATATCCAGTTTCGGCTGCTGTTCGTGGGCCCTGACGATGAAATCGTACAATCGCTCCTGGGCTTTGACCGGCGGGTTGACGGTGTCGAAGACGTCGCCTGCGATCAACAGCGCATCAGGCTGGCGCAGGTGCAGTTGGCCGAGCAGCCAGTCGAGGAAGCAGGCGTGTTCGAAGTCGCGTTCCTGGCCATGGAGGCTTTGGCCCAGGTGCCAATCGGAAGTGTGAAACAGACGCATGGATGACCTGTGGGTATGAAGGTGCACGGGCGGGCAAGGGCGTTATGGTACCCCATGGACGCGGCGCTGTGCGGGCTGGTAAAGCCGGTCAGTACGCGGCGCGACGCCGGTCGACGATGTGCGGCGCTACCGGCTCACTTGGGGTACAGCGGTGGCAGGCTGCCGCTCTCGCCAGTGGGCAGCAGCACCTGTTCGGCCGGTGGAATGGTGCCGATCGCCCGCCACAGGTCTTCGCCTTGCCAGTGCTGGCCGCTTTCGCTGTACAGCGCACCGTTCAACCCATCCAGGGCGTCGGACAAGGGCACGAAGCGCGCGGCCATCTCGGCCAGGGTCTGCGGTTGTTGCCGCGCCCAGGCATCCAGAGCCTGACGCGTGGCCTGGGGGTCGTTGGCCAGGCAGGCACGCTTGAGGTCGTCCAGCAGGGTCCGAGGGCTGGGCCCTGTCTGTGCCGCACGCAGCACCGCTGGCTGCGAACGGGCGCGCCACCACAGGGTGAAGCCCAGTAGCGTGGTCAACGCAAGCACAAGGGTCGCCACCTGCCAAGGCCACAGCAGCGCGCTGCTGCCATTGCCCACCACCGGAGTCTCGGCCACCAGGGCGGGGTTGTCCTGCACGGTGATCGAGCGTGCAGGCAGGCCACTGTGCTCGAGGTGATCTTCGCGTGTGTTCCACCAGGTCACTTCCAGCGCAGGTAAGGCCAGCGGGCCGCTGTGGGTAGGGATGAGCGCCTCGCGTTCCTCGCGGGTGGCGGTCATGCCCCGTTCGCTGATCTCGTTGCGCAACAACGGCTGGTCGGGGTAGCGGCGCAGGCCGTTGGCCTCGGTGGGCGGCACTGGCGGCAACTGAGCGCTGGACAGGCCTTCGGCGCGCAGGGTGACGGTGCGGGTCAACGAGTCGCCGATCTGGGTCTGCTGAGCGGCAGGATCGGGGCTCCAGCGTTCCTCCAAGGTCAGGCTATGCGCGGGCAGCCAGGGCAGTCCGGCTGGCCACTGGGCCGGGACGGGCCGTACCGTCAGGCGCAGCGGCAGTGAGCTGACCTGTATCTGGCGGCCGGCACGTCCAGCGCCGTTGCCGTTCTGCTCGGCCTGGCTGCTGGCCGCAGCCGTGGCGGTGAAGGTCAGTGAAGGAATGTCCAGGGTGCCGCTTTGCTGGGCATAGACCGCATAGCGCGTTTCGATCACGCCATGGCGCACACCCTGGATTTCCTTTTCGTAGGTGCGCGATTCGCCCAAGGGCTCGACCTTGGCGTTGTCCAGTTGCAGCGGGCTGAGGCTGCTGTCGTCATACAGCGCCACCGAATGGTAGATGCGCAGGGTCAGTACAGCCTGGGCCTGCACGTAGACATCGGTGCTGTCCAGGGTTGCCTCGATGAATACCTGGGCGTTGTCCTCGCGGTTGGCATCGGCTTGCAGCACTTGCAGGTCCACCGGCTGGCTGAACGACTGCCCCAGTTGCAGAGCAGGAATCTGCAGGCTGCCGCTGCGCCGGGGCAGGAGCGTGATGATCCAGCGGGTGCTGGCGCGGGTTTCGCCATCGAGGGTGTGCAAGCTATTCAGCTGCCGGGTGCTGCGCACCTCGAAGTCGCCTTCCAGGGCTCGCAGGTCAGGCTTGCCGAACTCGGTCACATCCTGGCTTTCGAGGGTCAGCTCCAGGCTCTCGCCGGCTTCCAGGCGGGTACGGTCGACACTGGCCTTGAGCGACGGCTCGGCATGAGCCAGCAGGTTCCAGAGCAGCATGAGGAGAAAGACGCCGCAGCGACTCATCGTGGGGTTTCCTGTTGCAATTGCTGTTCGTACCAGAATTTGCGCCGGAGCAACTGCGCGGGATTGTCGGGGATTTCTCGTAGCCATTGTTCAAGCGCCTGGCGTTGCTCGGCATCCAGCGCGGTGGTGACAGGCGTGTGGGGTGGTTCGACCACATCGTCATCCTCGCCTGGCGGGTTGCCAGGTGCACCCTGGTCACTGCCGTCGCCTTGCGCCGAGGCGCCGTCCCCCGCCTGCTCGTCGGAACCGGGCGCAGGCTCTGCCGGGCTGCCTTGTGCGCTGCTGTTCCCCTCGGTTTCACGGCCTGGCGAACCCTGGGCTTCGGTGCTGGCGGGCTGTTCGGCAGCTTTGCCCTGGCGCTGGGCCAGCATTTGCTCGACCAGGGCCTGATTGTCCAGCGCCGCCTGCAAGTCCGGCTGACGCTCCAGGGCTTGATCATACGCGTCCAGCGCTGCTTCCAGTTCACCACTGTACGCCAGGGCATTGCCGCGATTGTAGTGGGCGGCGGCGGTGTCCACCTGCAGAAAGGCCTCGGCGGCGCCGGCATAGTCGCCCGCCTGGTACAAGGCCATGCCCCGCCATTGAGGGTCACGGAAGCGGCCGGCGGCTTCGGCGGCTCGACCCTGTTCGAGCAGGCGCTGGCCTTGCTGGTCGGGGCGCAGCCACAGATCCTCGAGTTCGAACGCCTGGCCGGGCTGGGGCAGGGCGAGCAACAGGGGCAGGCAGAATAGCCAACCCCGCCGACCGGCACAGGCTGCCAGCAACAGCAATGGAATCAGCAGCCAGTACCCCTGGTCGGCCCAGCTGTCCAGTTGCAAGGTCTGGCCCTCGCTGCGTGTGCTGCGCGGGTTGTCGAACAGCCCGAGGCCGCGCAGGTCCAGGTCATCGATGCGGGCATGCCGGTAGCGCCCGCCGGTGCCGTTGATGAAGCCTCTAAGGGCTGCACTGTCCAGCCTTGGCAACAGGATCGCGCCCTGGTCATCCTTGAGAAATTCGCCGTTGGCCTGGCGCACTGGCGCTCCGTCACGGCTGCCGATGCCCAGCATCAGCAGGCTCGGACCATGGCGACCCAGTGCCTGGCTGATGCCTTGGCGCTCGGCGGCGCTGAGCGAGGACCCGACCAGCAGCAATCGCCCCTGGCCAAGGCCGCTCTGGGCGAGCAGCGCCAAGCCCTTGTGCACGGCAAGGTCTGCCCGTTGGCCGGGCTTGGGCATGATCGAGGGGTCGAGCGCTTCGAGCAGGTTGCGGGTGGTGGCCAGGTCATCGGACAGCGGCACCAGGGTATGCGCCGACCCCGCGTAGACCACCAGTGCGGTCTGGCTGTCACGGCGGTGCTCAAGTACGTCGAGGACCTTGCGGCGCGCCTGCTCAAGGCGATTGGGCGGACTGTCCTCGGCCAGCATCTGCGGGGTCAGTTCCAGCAGAATGACCAGAGGGTCGGCAGGCCGCTGGTGGTTTTCCTCCACGCGTTGCCAACTCGGGCCCAGCAGGGCCAGCACCACCAGCAGCCAGGCCAGGCCCAGGGCTATCCAGGGTAGCTTGCTGGTGGCGCCGCTGCCGCCACCGAGCAGCACGTTGTGGAAGGCCGGGGGCAGGATCATTTGCCAACGCCCGGTGCGCCTGCGCCGGTGCCATAGCTTGAACAGCAACCAGCCGAGCACGGGCACGCTCAACAACCACAGCGGGCGTAGCCATTGGGGCCACAGATCAATCATCGCGGCCTCCTCAGGCGCAGGCGTTTGAGGCGCTGCCGCCATTGTGGGTGCGGTTGCAGAAAGCGCGGCTTGCGCAGCTGGCGCTGCAGCGGGTTGTCCGGCCACTGTTCGCTGATCACCAGCAGCACGCTCAGCAGCAACGCCAGGGCCAGCGGCCAGGCATACAGGGCCTTGGCGGTACGCGCCTGGGTCGGCTGCTGCGCCACAGGTTCCAGCCGGTCCAGCGTGTCGCCGATGGCGTCGAGTTCGGCGCCATCATGGGCGCGGAAATACGCGCCCTGGGTGGTCTCGGCGATTTCGCGCAAGGACGCTTCATCCAAGTCCAGGCTGGGGTTCAGGCCCAGCAGGCCAGGGGTGCCGGTGGCTTGCGGGTCGGCGCCAATGCCGATGGTGTAGATGCGCACGCCCTCCTGAGCGGCCAGACGGGCGGCGGTGAGGGGGTGGATCAGCCCGCCATTGTTGGCCCCGTCGGTGATCAGCACCAGTACCCGGCTCTGCGAGGGCCGCTGGCGCAGCCGCTTGACGGCCAGGCCGATGGCGTCGCCGATGGCGGTGTTCTTGCCGGCGATGCCGATCTGGGCTTCATCGAGGAAGGTGCGCACCGTGCGCCGGTCGAAGGTCAGCGGAGCCTGCAGGTAGGCCTGGCTGCCGAACAGGATCAGCCCCACGCGGTCACCTTCACGGTCCTGCAAAAAGTCGCCCAGCAGGGCCTTCACCAGGTCGAGCCGGCTGATGTCCTCGCCCTGCCACTGCATGTCCGGAAAGTCCATCGAGCCAGACACGTCTACCGCCACCAGTAGATCGCGCCCACTGGCTGCCACCGGCATCGGCTCGCCCAGCCATTGGGGGCGAGCGGCGGCGCACAGCAACAGCAGCCAGATCACGACGAACGGCGCCTGCTGGCGCCAGGTTGGCAGGTTCAGACGGGCGCGGCGCCCCGCCAGGCTTTCGAGCTCGTGCAGGAAGCCGACTTTCAGCACGGGCTCCCCACTGTCGGCGGCAGGCAGGACGAGCCGTGCCAGCCAAGGCAGGGGCAGCAAGGCGAATATCCACGGCCAGGCCAGTTCAAACATGCTTGCGAATCCAGGTTTCCACCGCCTGGCTGAGCCCGGCGATGGCCTTGTCGTCCAGGCGGCATTCGGGCTTGTAGGCCCCTTCGACCAACACCATCCAGCGGGTCAGGCCTGCCGCCGGGCAGCGGTTGTCAAGAAACGCCAGCCACTGCCGGCCATTGAGCGTGTGGCTGTTGGCCAAGGGGTAGTGACTGCGACACAGCCGTTTGAGCAGGGCGTTGATCTGCTGCAGCCAGGCGCCGGCAGGCGCTTTGTCATAAGGGCGGGGCAGGCGCGCCAGTTCCTCGAGGGCGGCCACGCGCACCGGGTCCAGCGGCTGCTCGGTGCGCGGCACCGGCCGTTTGCGGGGGCGCCAGTGACGCAGGCGCCACAGGCCCCAGGCCAGCACGGGCAACAATGCCAGCAGCAGCCACCAACCAGGCGCCGGCGGCCATGGGCTGATCGGCGGGGGCGCGATCAATGGCTGCAACTGGTCAAGCGGGTTCATGAGGCGTTGCCCAGGCGTTGTGCGCTCAGGTAATCGCGCAATTGCTCGATCATCTCGCTTTGCGTGGTCAGGGGCATCAGCAGCACCCTGAGCTTTTGCGCCATCAATTCCCAGCGCTCGATGCGCGCCTCGGCCTGTTGCCGGTAGGCCTGGCGCAGCCCTTGGTCCAGCGTGTCCAGTTCCAGCTGCGCACCCCGTTGCGCGAACCTCAGCAAGCCGGCTGCCGGCAGGGCGTGGTCCAGTGGGTCCGATACCGGCATCAGCAACAGGTCGCAGTGACGGGAGAGCATGGCCAGGTGCTGTTCGCACTGGGGCGTCAACGAGCGCTCATCGCAAATCACGATGGCCAGGCTGCCAGGCCTCAATACTTCCCGCGCCCTGCGCAGCGCAAGGCCGAGGCTATCGGTCTGGGCCACGCCTTCGGTGTGCAGCGACTGGTTGACCTTGGCCAGGCGATTGAGCAGTTGCAGCAAGCTTTGCTTGCTGCGCCTGGGTTTGATCTCGTGGGGATCGTTGTCACCGAACACCAGCCCCCCGATCCGGTCGTTGTGCCCCAGCGCGGCCCAGCCGAACAGGGCAGCTGCCTGAGCCGCCAGTACCGACTTGAACACCAGCCCGGAGCCGAAGAACAGCCGCTGGCTCTGCTCAACGAGAATGAAGATCGGCCGCTCGCGTTCTTCGTGGAACAGCTTGGTGTGGGGCTCTTGGGTACGGGCAGTGACCCGCCAGTCGATATTGCGCACATCGTCACCGGCCTGGTACACCCGCACCTGATCGAAGTCCACACCCCGGCCCCGCAACTTGGAATGGTGCAGGCCCACCAGCGGGCTGCGTTGGCCGGGGTTGGAGAACAGTTGGATTTCGCGCACGCGGTGGCGCATGTCGATGAGTTCGGCAAGGGTGATGCGAATGCCGGGTTCGATCAGCGGGGCGCTGGACATGGGGTCAGGCAACGGCCACGACGTCGAGGATACGCTGCACGACCCGGTCCTGGTCGACCCCCGCCGCCTCGGCTTCGAACGACAGGATGATGCGGTGGCGCAACACGTCGAACAGTACTGCCTGAATGTCCTCGGGGCTGACGAAATCGCGCCCGGCAAGCCACGCGTGGGCCCGTGCGCAGCGGTCCAGGGAAATCGAACCGCGCGGGCTGGCGCCGTAGGCAATCCAGTCGGCCAGTTCGTTGTCGAATTTGGCCGGCGTACGCGTGGCCATGACCAGTTGCACCAGGTACTCCTCCACCGCGTCCGCCATGTACAGACCGAGGATCTCCTTGCGTGCTGCGAAGATCGCCTGCTGGCTGACCCGCCGTTCGGGCTTGGTCTCACCCCCCAGCGCCTCGCCACGGGCCTGGGCCAGGATGCGGCGCTCCACGGCGGCGTCGGGGAAGCCGATCTTGACATGCATCAGGAAACGGTCGAGCTGCGCTTCGGGCAGGGGATAGGTGCCTTCCTGCTCGATCGGGTTCTGCGTGGCCATGACCAGGAACAGCGGCGACAGGTCGTAGGTACTGCGCCCCACACTGACCTGACGCTCGGCCATGGCTTCGAGCAGCGCCGATTGCACCTTCGCCGGCGCCCGGTTGATTTCGTCCGCCAGCACCAGGTTGTGAAAGATCGGCCCCTGCTGGAACACGAAGCTCCCTGTCTCGGGCCGATAGATCTCGGTGCCGGTGATGTCAGCGGGCAGCAGGTCAGGGGTGAACTGGATACGGTGAAATTGCGCCTCGATGCCCTCGGCCAGTTCCTTGATGGCCTTGGTCTTGGCCAGGCCCGGTGCACCTTCCACCAGCATGTGGCCATCGGCCAACAGCACGATCAGCAGCCGCTCGACCAGCTTTTCCTGGCCAAGGATCTGGGAAGAGAGAAAGGTGCGCAGCGCGATCAGCGCCTCACGGTGTTCCATCGGCGACGGTTCCTGATAGAGGACCAGGCGGCTGATGGCAGCGGCCCGGCAAGGGTTGATACTTTAATCCATCCGAGGGGGTGGCGACCAATGGCGGCTTGGAAATTTATCCATCCTCGGCTGCCTGGCACCCGGAAATGTCCTGCCCGATGATCGCCATTGCCTGATGGTTTGGCATCGTGCCGTGGCGCTTGGTTGTGCTTTTCAGCCAGGCAGGTAGCACTACAATGCAGACGCACATCACCGGGAGCCACAGGGCAGACGCTATCGAAATACGTCTGGGCCTATTCTTCGACGGCACGGGCAACAATCAGCACAACACCACGGTGTCGCACGGCAAGGGGGCAAGCTACGACAATGCCTTGAGCAACGTCGCACTGCTGCATGACCTCTATGCGCAGCAACCGGAAGACGATGGGCAGCGCGTCGTGCTCAAGCACTATGTCCAAGGGATTGGCACCCAGGCTGGGGAAGCCGATGACATCTATGCATCGGCCACCGGTCGCGGGCGTACGGGCATCCAGGCGCGTGTGGAGCAAGCGCTGGCCGATATCGCCGCGCTGTTGCGCGACTGGCAGCAAGGCCATCGGCAAACGCGCATCGAGCGGATAAGTGTGGACCTGTTCGGTTTCAGCCGCGGTGCAGCGGCGGCCAGGCATATGGCCAATGTGTTGCGCAACGAGCCCGCGCGTTTGTTTCCACACTGCCCGATCGTCATCCATTTCATCGGCTTGTTCGACACGGTGGCAGCCATCGTTGCACCCCTGCAAGGGGATTTCGACCCCGCCGATACCCGTCAGGGTGGGCTGCAGCTCGGGTTGCCCGAAGGCATTGCCAACCATGTCGTGCAACTGGTGGCCGGGGATGAGCAGCGCCACAACTTTCCCCTGATAGGCAGTGGGCACGACATCGTGCTACCGGGTGTGCATTCGAATATCGGTGGTGGCTATCAGGATGTGGTCGACGAAGACGTGCTGCTGTGCAAGCCCCAGTCCCAGCGGGTAGCGGCTGGGGTGCCTGCACAACAGACCGGCGTCTACACAGCCGTCGCCGCATTGATGGTCACCGCGTTCAAGGACCTTGGCCAACCGCCTGCGCGGGTGGTTAGTTGGGAACATCCTGTGCCTGGTGGGGAGCCCCGTGAACCGCAGAAACAGGTTTATGCCGCCATTGGTCGAAGGCGACAGGTAGCCGGGCAGCTGTCACGGGTCTACTTGAGCATCATGCGCGAGTACGCAGCGCGCGCGGGCGTGCCCTTTGCACCGCTGGGCTGCCACAGGCAGCACGCTGTACCGGAGGAGCTGCGTGGCATCAGCGACAAGTTGCATGCCTATGCGTTGGGGGCCTGCCCATCGCTGGAACTGACCGAGCCGGAGCAAACCCTATTGCGCGAGCGCTACATCCATACCTCGGCGCACTGGAATGCCGTCAAGGGCATGCGCAGCAGTTCACTGGACGTGCTGTTCATCGACCGGCCGGGCGTAGCGGGGCGGGTGGTGCATCCTAATCCTGTCTAGGGTGTTCGGGTGCAGAGTGGGGCTGCCTTGCACCAAATCCGTAGGCTATCGGGTTTTCCGGGGGTGCAGCTTAGCCGCGATGGGCCGCAAAGTGGCTCCCCGACATTCTCGGCTGCAAAGCTGAAATATTGGGGCCGCTTCGCGCCCATTGCGGTCAGTCCGGCCCCCCGGCAAGCCCGCTCCCACAAAGAATCCCTCACACCTCGGTATCCTGAGCCCTGCACGCTATCGATCACAGCGATAACCACTATCGAGCGGCCGGCCTCTCGCCTGGCAGCCCTTGCTCTTATACTCGCGGCCTGATTTAGCCTCTCGTGCGCCTGTCTCAGGCGCCCTGTCATGGAAGTGTGCACAATGCCAAGCGTCAGCCCGGCCCCTCGTGGTCTGCCCGAACACCAACAGCAAAGCCTGCTCCAGCAATGGCTGGCCATTCTCTCCGTGGCCGTGGGCGCGTTCGCCCTGGTGACCAGCGAGTTTCTCCCAGTAGGCGTGCTGAACGACGTCGCCAACGATCTGGGCATCAGCGCAGGGCTTGCCGGGCTGATGGTCACCTTGCCCGGCATCATGGCGGCCCTGGCGGCGCCGACCATTTCTGTCGGTGTCGGCAACCTGGACCGGCGCTACCTGCTGATTGGCCTGACCCTGATCATGATCCTGGCCAACGCCATCGTCGCCTTTGCCGGTAACTTCCACCTGTTGCTGCTCGGGCGCGTGCTGCTGGGGGTGAGTATCGGTGGCTTCTGGGCGACCGCCATCGCCTTGAGCAGCCGCCTGGCGCCCGAGGGCGTCGGGGTGGCCAAGGCCAATTCGATCATCATGGCCGGCGTCACCCTGGCCACGGTCATCGGCGTGCCGGTGGGTACCTGGCTCAGCGGGTTGATGGGCTGGCGGATGACGTTCCTGGTCACCGCTGTGGTAGGGGTGCCGGTACTGCTGGCGCAGGTCATGCTGCTGCCCCGGTTGATGCCGGAAAAGGCGATCCGCATCAGCGACCTGCCGGCGTTGTTCATCAACCCGCAAGCGCGCGTGGGCCTGATTGCCGTGTTGCTGATCGGCCTGGCGCATTTCGCGGCCTACACCTACGTGGCCCCTTTCTTCAAGCAAAGCGCCGGCTTCGATGGCCCAACCATTGGCTCATTGCTGCTGCTCTACGGTGTGGCAGGCTTCATGGGCAACATCTTCGCCGGCTTTGCGGCCAACCGCAGTGTGCGGCATACCCTGCTGCTGGTGGCATTGCTGATAGCCACCAGCACGGCGCTGTTCCCGCACTTTGCCACTGGCATGACGGGCGCTGCCATGCTGATCGCGTTATGGGGCTTTGCCTTCGGGGCGTTTCCTGCCTGCGCGAACATCTGGATGTTCGTGGTCGCGCCCAAGGATGTGGAACGGGGCATGCCGCTGTTCGTGGCCATGTTCCAGGTCATCATCGCCGTGGGCTCGTTCTTCGGTGGTCAGGTGGTCGATCACTTGGGCACCGGCGTGCTGCTGAGTGCGGCCACGGCACTGGTAGGTTGCGGTTTCGTGACGGTGCTGGTGCTCGGGCGCAGTGTCAGCAATGCGATGGTCAGCCAGCCGGGTTGAGCCTGGCAATGATCGACCCGCGTCTGGGCGGTGTGGGGGGATTGGAATGAACGCGGCGCACCGACTAAGGGTCGCATGTTCACACCCTCCAAGAAGGAAACCTGCAATGAAAGCGATGACTCGACTGTTCACTGGCCTGGCCCTGGTTGGCGCGATGGGCGCTTCTGTTGCCTGGGCCGATCAGCCCGGCGCCGACTGGAAAGTGAACAAGGATCAGGCCGAAGCTGCCCTCAAAGGCGCCGGTTACACCCAGATCACCAAGATCGAAGCCGATGACGGTCACTGGGAAGGCGAGGGGATGAAAGCTGACGGCAAGCAGTACGAGTTCAAGGTCGACCCGCACGATGGCCGTATCGTCAAGGATGAACTGGATAACTGAGTTCAGCCTGCATTCAAAGCCCATCAGGCCCACGCAACAGCGTGGGCCTGATGCATTGGGTCAGCGGCGCAGCAGGCGCGAGACTACCATGGCCAGCGCGGCACCGATGGCTACAGCTGCAAACGGCTTTTCCTTGACGAACGACGAGACGCAGTTCACGGCATCACCGTAAGTCTTGGTCACCTGGCCGGCAGCCTGACGGCCTTCGCCTTCGGCTTCCAGGGCCGGATCGTCGATCAGACGACCTACAGCGCTCTGGGCTTTACCGGCAATGTTCTCTGCTACACCTTCGATCTGTTCGCGTTTCATGGTTCGGTCATCCTTTCGCTAACGGGATTGGTTAAATAGCAAAAGGTTAGGGCTTTAGCGCCGCCCATTGGTTCCAACGAAAGCGGTCCCAACTACTGCCGCCCCGTGCACCTGCCGCTGCTACGTGCCCTCACGCACATGCCGTTCCAGGATCCTCGGCCCGCTGCCTTCCTCGCCCAATACATCCTGTGGGTTACGTAGCGGGCATTGCTCCAGCGACAGGCAGCCGCAGCCGATGCAGTTGTCCAGGTTGTCGCGCAACGCCTGGAGCAGACGGATGCGCTGGTTCAGGTCTTCTCGCCACGCGCTGGACATTTCGCCCCACTGAGCCGCCGTGAGCTTGCTGTTGGGCGGGTAGCGCCCCAGCGCCTGCTTGATGTCATCCAGGGCAATACCGGTACGCTGGGCCACCTTGATGATCGCCAGGGTGCGCAGCACCAGCGACGGATAGCGGCGTTGGTTGCCAGCTGTGCGCGTGCTGGCGATCAAACCTTTGCTTTCATAGAAATGCAGTGCCGATACTGCGATACCGCTGCGGCGAGCCACCTCACCTACGGTAAGCATCCGTGTCGAATCTGCTGCCATGCGGGTCGATCTCCAATGAGTGGCTGTGGTGCGTCAGAACGCTGGGGGGAAAGCAGCGGCGCTGGCGGGCATGCGGTCGCGGCGTAGCTGGTTGACCAGGCTGTAGCGATCAGCGGGGTAAAGGTTTTCGCAGACCGCCATCAGGTCGCCGTTTTCCTCGCGGTAGTGGCGCACCACGCACAGCGCCGGTGAACCCGGCTCGGCACTCAATACCTGTGCCTGTTGCAGGGTGAGCGACTGTGCCTGAATGTGCTGGTCGATCACCGCGATGACTCGCCCGTAATGCTGCTCGATCAGGCGGGCAATCAACTGCTCGGGATGTGCCTGGGCCAGCTCGATCACCTGCACGTAGTCGGATTGGGCATAGACGGCGCTTGCACACAGCGCCAAGGCGTGCCCGGCAGAGGTACGGTGCAGCGCCTCGATGCAGAAGTACTGTTCCCCTGGCACCAGTCCCAGGCGCTCGGCCTCTTCAGGGGCGGCCACGAATTGGCGGATATCGCGAATCTGACGCAAGGGTGCCTGAAGATGATGGGAGAGCTCTGCCAGGTTCGTGATCGATTGCCGGTAGCCAATCTGGGGGTGGCGCGCCTGGACACGTGTCCCAACGCGCTTGCGCCGGGACACCAGGCCCAGGCTCTGTAACTGCTCGACCGCCGCGCGAACCGTGTGCCGGCTTACACCATACAGCGCGCACAGCTCCATTTCAGTGGGCAACAGGCCCCCGACCGGGTAGCGGCTGCTGGCGATTGCCTCGATCAAGTCCTTGGCCACGGTGGCATAGCGGGCTTGGTGCATGGGTCGAACCTGTCTGGATGTTGTACAAAGGCGCCAGTGTACCAGCCGTCGGTCGCTCCCGAGCCAAGCTCCCCTCCATGGCCTCATTGCCCCTTGTGCGACCTCAGTAGCAACGCTGCCACCGCACAGCCGAGCAACGCCAGGCAGGCCAGGTAGAACGCATCGCTGTAGGCCATCAGGTAGGCTTCGCGGCCGATGGTGCCCGACAAACCTTCGAGCCACTGCTGTGAGTGCCAGAGCCATGTCTGCACGGTCGGGTCCAGGCGCGCGTGCAACTGCGGCTCGAACACGGTCACGTGCTCATGGATGCGCGCACTGTGCAGGCGTTCGCGCGTGGCCACCAGTTGGGTCAGGCCGGCCGTGCCGATGGCGCCACCCAAGTTACGCAGCATCGAGAACACCGCCGAGGCGGACCCGGCCTCGCGCTTGTCCAGCCCGGCCACTGCCAACACGGACAACGCGACCATGATGAAAGGCTGGCCGATGCCCCGCACCACGGTGGAAGGGATGATCACATTGTCGGCACTGTCAGCAGTCAGGCTGGCGCCCATCCAGCAGCCCAGCGCCATGATCATGAACCCGCTGGCCACCATGAACTTTGCGCTGGTCCACCTCATCAGGCGCGGCATCAACGGCGCCAGCAGCAGCTGCATGAGCCCGTAGGCGATCAACGCCACACCCACGTCTCGTGCACTGAAGCCCTGCAGTTGCGACAGGTAGTTGGGCACCAGAAACACCAGCCCGAAGGTGGCGGCGCCGAATATGAACATCGCCAGGCTGGCCACGCCGAAGTTGTAACGGCCCAGCAACCGCAGGTTGATGAACGCGCGCGGGCCGAACAGCTGGGTTGTCACGAACAGCACCAGGGCCAATGCCGACACCACGGTCATGCCGGTGATGAACGAAGACCCGAACCAATCCAACCGGCCGCCTTCTTCCAGCACGATCTGCAGCCCGCCCAGGCCGATCACCATGGCGGCGATGCCCAGCCAGTCACCGTGGCGCAGCAGCTGCAACTTCATCGGCCTGGCCTCGATGGACCAGGCAATGGCGCACAGCAACGCGATACCAGGAAACAGCTGCAGGTAGAAGATCCAGCGCCAGGAATAGGCATCGGTCAACCAGCCGCCGATCGAAGGGCCCGCGGCCTGCGCCACGCTGTTGGCCAGGCTGAACAAGGCCATGCCCATGGCCATCCGGCTGGCCGGCAATTCGGTGATGATCAGCTGGAACGACAGCGGAATCAGGACGGCACCGGCGGCGCCCTGAATTACCCGGATCACGATCATGGTTTCAAGGTTCGGCGCCCACGAACAGGCCACCGACGCGATCAGAAAGACCAGCGAGCCCGTCCACATCACCCGGCGCAGGGAGAACACCTCCACCAGCCAGGCCGTCAAGGGGATCATCACGATCTCTGCCACCAGGTAGGCAGTGGATATCCATGAGCCTTCCTCGAAGCTGGCGCCTAGCGAGCCGCGTATCTCGGGCAGTGCGGCGCTGGTGACGTGCACGTTCATGCCGGCCATGAAACAGCCGAACAGCCCGCCCAGCACGGCCACCCAGGCGCGCAGGGATACCGGTTGTTCAGTGCGCATCGGCAGGCTCCGGCGTACGCGTGTCGACGGTGGTTACCACCGACATGCCGGGCAGTATCTGCGGCCCGTTTGCGGGCAAGTCGAGCAGGATGCGCACCGGAAAACGCTGGACGATCTTGGTGAAGTTGCCCGTGGCATTGTCCGACGGCAGCAGCGCGAAGACATTGCCCGAGGCCGGCGAGAAGCTCGCCACCTGACCTTTGAATGCATGGCCAAGGAAGCTGTCCACCTGAACCTGCACAGGCTGCCCTGGGCGCATCCGAGCCAACTGGGTTTCCTTGTAGTTGGCCACGACATAGGCTTGCGCCACCGGCACCACCGCCAGCAACGGCTGGCCTGGCGCCACGTATTGCCCTGCACGCACGCGGCGTTGGCCCACTACGCCTGCCACCGGGGCGCGCAGTACGGTGTCTTGAGCGTCCTGTTCGGCCAGCCGGCGTTCGGCGCTGGCGCTTTCGAAGGCGGCCTGGCGCTGCTGCAAGTCGGCCTCGACCTGGGCAGCGCCGGCCTTGGCCATCCGTTGCTGTGCCTGTTGTTCACGCCATGCTGCCTTGGCCCCTTGCTCGACAGCCTTGGCCTGGTTGGCGGCGGCCAGCGCCTGCTCCAGCCGTTGGGTCGTGGCGGCCTCATCGCGTACCAAGCCCTGGTAGCGCTGCAGGTCCAGCTGGCTGCGACGACGTTCGGCGCTGGCACTGTGCACGGCGGCCTCGGCCTTGAGGGTTGCCTGCGCCTGCTGCTCGATGCGCTGCATGGCCAGCTCGCGGTGAGCCCGCGCTGCGTCTATGGCTGCCTGCGCCTGGCGTTCGGCAGCGCGCGCGCGATCCCTGCGGGCCTGGTAATCGCGATCCTGCAACCGCACCAGCACAGCGCCGGCTTGAACCGGCTGGTCATCTTCGACCTCTACCGTCGCCACATAGCCTGCCACGCGCGAACTCAATGCCACCCAATCGGCGCGGATGTAGGCGTCATCGGTACTTTCCAGGTAGCGCCCGGTGGTGAACCAGTAGCCAGCGAGCGCCAGTAGCGCCAGCACGCCCAGGCCTGCGCCGCCGGTATAAACCAACCGCCGTCGCGGGCGAATGGTCGCATGCTCGGCAGTCGGGGTGGGGGTGGGCGTTTCTACAGCAGCGTTCATGGTGGGGTTCCATTGTCGAGTGGAGGCAGTTGCGCTTTGCGAGCGGTGGGCGTTGGGTGGTGAGCGGTGCCTGGGGCGTGGCGGATTCACCATCCCCCGCCCAGTGCGCGAAACAGGTCGATCTGCGCCCTGGCCACCTTGCCGCGCGCCTCGAGGAGCTGGTCATGCAGGGCAATCAGCTCGCGCTCGCTGTCAAGCAGGGCCAGCCCGTCCTGGGTGCCCGCACGGTAGCTGGCCTCTGCCAGGGCGAAGCCACGCTGGCTGTGCTCAAGCGCGGCCTGCAGCGAAGACAGGTGCTGCTGCTCACCGGCATGACGGGCCAAGGCCTGGCGCACATCCTTCAGGGCCTTGAGCGCGACGCTGCGATAGTGAGCGCGCTGGGCCTGCTGCAAAGCCTGGGCCTTGCCCAACCGGGCACGATTGGCTTGCAGGTTGGGAAATTCCCAGCTGATCAGCGGGCCGACGCCGAACGTGATGGCGCGGCTGGCACCCAGGCCATTGACGTGGCGATCAGCACTAGCCAGCTGGGCGCCAAAGCGAACCTTGGGGTACAGGTCGGCGCGCACGATGTCCGTTTCCAGGCCGGCGGCTTGCAACGCTCGTTCAGCCTGGCGTACGTCGGGGCGCCGCTCGAGCAGGTGCCAGCCATCGCCTGTGGGCAGCGCTGCCGTAAGCGAAGGGATGGCAGCGCAGGGTTGGGTGTGATCGACCGTGACCTCACCCGCCAGCGTGCTCAGCTCGAACAGTGCCACCTGGCGCCGCGCCTCGAAAACGGGTATCCGGGCGCGAACCTGCTCACGCAGGCCAAGCAGCCGCTCACCGTCCAGCGCCGTAGCGATGCCGGCCTGACGCTGGCGGTCGCTCAACAGCAGGCTGCGATCAAGGGTGTGTAGGGCTTGCCTGGCTTGACTCAGGCGAGCGGTGTAGACGCATTGTTCGATGTAGGCACGGCTGGTCTGGGCTGCCACCTGCAGCCCCACGGCATCGTGTGCGGCGGCCGCGGCCTGCGCTTGCGCCTTGGCGCGATCGATTTGGGCTTGCACCTGCCCCCACAGGTCCACCTGATAGGCCAGCTCCATGCCCGGATTGAACTGCCAAGAGGAAGTAGCTCGGCTGTCACGGGCCTGGGCCAGGGTCTGATCGTCACTGTCCCTGCCGTAGGTCGCAGCAATGCCCAGCGAGGTGGCAGGCAGGCGCTGCGCCTGGAACTCGCCAATGCCGGCCAGCAGTGCGCGCACGTTGGCTTGAGCCTGAGCCAGGTCCTGGTTATTGGCCAATGCGCGCTCCACCCAGTACTCGAGTTGCGGGTCCTGGTACAGCTGCCACCAGCGCCCGGGTAAAGGCTGTGCGCTAACCCCGGCCTGGGTCTCGGTCAAAGGGTTGACCCGCATGGCCGCAGGGGGCTGTTCGCAGGCGACGGGGTGCGTGCAACCTGCCAGCAGGCCGAACGTCAGCACAGTGCAAAGGCGTACGGGGGAGGGGATCATCGACAAAGTGGGCATCATGAGCATCGCTTGGCAGTCATGATGCAACGTTAACGAGACCGGTCAGGCCAAGGCTGCCGCAAGCGGGACAACCGTGCGCGCCAGCCGGACAACCCGAGCCGTTTCAGCGGGGGCGTGCGCTACCGTCCTGCCAGTCGCTGGGCGCGTACCCCAGGATACGCTTGAACATGGCTGCAAAGGCGCTGGGGCTCTGGTAGCCGTGTTCGAGCGCCACATTGATGATCGGCCGACCTGCCGCCAGGCACTGCTGGCTCAACATCACCCGCGCCCGAGCGCGCCATTGGCCGTGGGACATGCCCAGCTCGCGCTGGAACAGCCGGGCCACATTGCGTGTGCTCATCTTCAGCGCCGTGGCGCACTGTTCAAGGGAATGTTCCTCGGCCGGTGCCTGCAGCATGCGCTCGCACCAGGCCCTCAGGCGTGGGTGCGTCGGCAGTGCTATGAACGTGTCGATGCGCCTTGCGTGGGCGAGCTCGCCCAGTATGAGCGCCCGTACGTGCTCCCCCTCCCGGATACCGAGCATGCGCGAGGCGGCCAGGATCAACTCACGCAGCAACCCCGTCACCACGATCACCTGGCAGTGGTCGACGTGGGGCGCCAGCAGCAGGGAGCGCATGCTGACGACGCCTTCCATGACAATCGCATGGCTGACGCCGGCCGGCACCCACAGCGCATTGCCCCCATGAATCACCCAGCTTCCCGAATCGGTATTCACATGCACAGTGCCACTGGCTGCGTAGATCAGCTGGTCGTGGGCGTGGCAGTGGCTGGCCACGTGATCGCCGGGGGCGTAATCCATTTCGAGTGTTTGCATGGCGGGATCCATTGTGGGAATGGATCCAATTGTAAGGATGGATTGTGTGTAGATGTTGCAAAGCGTGGGGTAGCGTGCGTGCTAAGTGCGATTGAATTGCTTGATCTTCTTAAGAGTTGAGGCTTGATTGCGGATTATTTGGTTTTTGCAGTTGTAACTGTGTAGCCGAGCGGAGTGTCTAGGGCGCTCAACGGTCTATCCCGGGCATGCCGGCTGTCGAGGGAGGTCGGCATGCAGGAACTGGACGTTACAAGCCTTCCTCAAGCGCGAGCAGTGCTTCGACGGTCTGCCGACGTCGGATCAAGCGCACGGCCTGGCCTTCGATCATCACCTCTGGCAGCAAGGGCCGGCTGTTGTAGTTGGACGACATGGAGGCACCGTAGGCACCGGCATCGTGAATCACCAGCAAGTCGCCGACCTGGGCCTGGGGCAAGTCCTGAGGGCAGAGTGCCTGGTCATCCTGAGTGAACACGTCGCCTGATTCGCACAGTGGGCCGGCCACCACGGTCGGTTGCCGCGGGCGGTCCACGGGGCGGCCATCGGCATCGAGCAGGGTCATGGCATGGTAGGCCCCGTACATCGCAGGGCGCATGAGGTCGTTGAAGCCAGCATCGACCAGCACGAACGTGTTGCGGCCCACCTGCTTGACGGCACGGACTTCGGTCACCAGATAGCCCGACTCGGCCACCAGAAAACGCCCTGGCTCGATCTCCATGCGCACCGGGTGGCCCAGCAGCGCTTCTATTTCCTGGCGTGCCACTGCCCAGGTTTGCGCGTAGCGCTGCAGGTCCACCGGCGTGTCGGTAGTGCGGTACGGCGTCGAGAGCCCACCGCCGATCGAGAACGCTTCGATATCGGTGTCCAGGCGCGCGATCAGCTCGATCATGGCGCGAGCCACCTGCTCCAGATGGGTGTAGTCCACGCCGGAGCCGATGTGCATGTGCACGCCCACCAGGTGCAGGCGATGGGCCCTGATGCAGGCGAGCGCCTGCGGCAAGTCTTCATGCCAGATGCCATGCTTGCTGTTCTCGCCCCCGGTATTGGTCTTGCGGCTGTGGCCATGGCCGAACCCCGGGTTGATGCGCAGCCAGACACGGTGCCCTGGCGAATGCTCGCCCAACTGGCGCAGCATGTCGATGGAGCCTGCATTGACTTCGATCTTTTCCACGATCACGCGTGCCAGGGTAGCGCGGTCCAGCACGTCGCAGGTCAGCACCACCCCCGCAGGCTCGCCCGCCACACTGGCGCCGGCTGCAAAGGCGCGTTCCATTTCCCCAAGCGATACTGCATCGAGTACCAGGCCGTGCTCGCGCATCAAGCGCAACACCTGCAGATTGGGATTGGCTTTCTGGGCGAAGCGTACGGTATCGAATGGCTTGAGCTGTTCTATCCGGCTGAGGATGGTGGCGGCGTCGTAGGCCCACAGGGGTGAACCGTACTGGCGAACGGCGTTGGCTAGGACAGAGAAGGGAATGGTCATGATCGAATGGCTCGGCACAGGTGGAAGCCGACAGCATGGCCCGTAGACTCGATTCAGAAAAATAGCTATTTTTGCGCCGTCCATTCATGTCTGATATGCCCTGAGAATGCAGTCGGTGCTCCCATGAAACTCTCCGCCCGCCACATCGAAGTGTTCCGCGCCATCATGGCCTCAGGTAGCGTCACAGGCGCGGCGCGTCTGTTGTTCACCTCGCAGCCGACCATCAGCCGTGAGCTGGCGCGGTTGGAGCACGTGACGGACCTGCATCTGTTCGAACGCACGGCCGGTCGGTTGGAAGCCACCGCCCAGGCGTTGCTGCTGATCGAGGAGGTAGAGCGGGCGTATGTGGGGCTTGAGCGCATCGAGCGTTTTGCCCAGGCCATTCGCAACTTCCAGCAGGGCCAGTTGGCCGTTACCTGCCTGCCGTTGTTTTCGCAGACCCTGCTGCCCAAGGTCTGCCAGCGTTTTCATAAGCAGCACCCTGGGGTGAGCGTAAGCATCAAAGCCCAGGAGTCGCCGCTGCTGGAGGAGTCCCTGGCCACCCAGCAGCATGACCTGGGCCTGACGGAAGTCGCGCAGATACCCCGTGGGGCGAGCGGGGAATTGCTGTTCAGCGCCGACATGGTCTGCGTGCTGCCTGAGCAACACCCGTTGCAGGCCAGGTCACGGCTGAGCCTGGCGGATTTCCATGAGGTCGATTTCATCAACCTGGCCAGCCTGGACACCTATCGCCAGCGTCTGGACCACCATTTTCGCGCGGCTGGAGTGAACCGTCGCACGGTCATCGAGACCACCAGCGCCGCCTCGGTGTGCGCCATGGTCAGGCAGGGCCTGGGCGTAGCCATCATCAACCCCCTGAGCGGGCTGGAGGCCGCTCAGAGTGGCTTAACCATCAGGCCGCTGGACATCTCGATCGCCTACCAGGTGATGCTGGTCAGGCCAGACCATCGACCGGCCTCGGCGGCAGTCGAGCCGTTCTGCCAGACACTGCGCGAGCAGGCGCAGGCGATGCAGCGCGCCCTGGCTTAGCCCCCGTGGCCCGCGGCAAGCCTGCCCAGTGATCGACGGATCAAAGCTCGCAGACGAAAGTGCCGGTGCCGCTCAGGATGTTCTCCAAGGTTTGCCTGATCTCGTCCAGGTCGCTCAGCGTGCTGGTCAGGTTGATCTGAAGCACCTCATCACCGCGCAAGGCGTCCCGGTCACCTGCTGCCACTTCGATCAACAGGCTCGTTGCCTTCAAGGTCACTTTCAAGCCGTCCAGGGTCGAGGGCTCATCGTCCAGGGTCAGATCAACCGTGTCTTCGTCAGGGTAGCGGGTCAGCAAGAACATCTGACCTTTGTCACTGTGGCAGCACAGGGTTGCCATGTTGTCCTCCTCTTCATCGCAGGGGGTGGCGAACAGCACGGCGGTGTCGATTTGCATGGCAAGCTCGGATCTAAGGAAACGGAAGGGAATTCTGACAGTCTTGCTTACATGCATAAACGTAAAGTTACCGCCCCTTGAACGAAATTGTCGCAGCGCTGCAAGCCTTGATGACCGGTCAGTCGTTAAGCTTCGCCCAGTCCTGGGCGTGCATGCACACGCTCAACGCCTGGTTTTCATCGTTCGCCCTGCCTGCAATCGTCTATCGTTGACCCCGGCACGGCGCACGCAGCGACGCTTCAACTATTACAAAGCCCAAGCGGAGTACCACAGATGGCGTTCTTCACCGCGGCCAGCAAAGCCGACTTCCAGCATCAACTGCAAGCGGCCCTGGCGCAGCACATCAGCGAACAGTCCCTGCCACAAGTGGCGCTGTTCGCCGAGCAGTTCTTCGGCATCATCTCTCTGGACGAACTCACCCAGCGCAGGCTTTCCGACCTGGCGGGCTGCACCCTCTCGGCCTGGCGCATCGTCGAGCGTTTCGACCCCGAGCACCCGCAGGTGCGCGTGTACAACCCCGATTACGAGCGCAACGGCTGGCAGTCGACCCACACGGTCGTCGAGGTGCTGCACCATGACCTGCCGTTTCTGGTGGACTCGGTCCGCACCGAACTGAACCGACGCGGTTACAGCATTCATACCCTGCAGACCACGGTATTGAGCGTGCGCCGCAACGCCAAGGGCGAGTTGCTGGAACTGCTGCCCAAGGGCACCCACGGTGAAGGGGTAGGGCACGAGTCGCTGATGTACCTGGAAATCGACCGCTGCGCCAACGCTGCGGAGTTGAGCGTGCTGGCCCGGGAAATCGAGCAGGTGCTGGCCGAGGTCCGCGTGGCGGTCGATGATTTCGAACCGATGAAGGACAAGCTGCGGGAAGTCGTGGCGCTGGTCGAGCAGACCCCGTACGGGCCGGCCCAGCATGAAAAGGGTGAGGTCAAGGCATTCCTTGAGTGGTTGCTGGACAACCACTTCACCTTCCTGGGATACGAAGAGTTCACCGTCCAGGCCGATCAGGCTGGCGGGCAGATGGTCTACGACGAGCAGTCGTTCCTTGGCCTGCCGCGTCGGCTGCGCGTGGGCTTGACCCCTGAAGAGTTGCGCATCGAAGATTACGCCGTGGCCTACCTGGCCGAGCCACTGCTGCTCTCCTTCGCCAAGGCTGCGCTGCCAAGCCGCGTACACCGCCCGGGCTACCCTGATTACGTGTCCATCCGCCAGCTCGATGCCTCGGGTAACGTGCTCAAGGAACACCGCTTCATGGGCCTGTACACCTCCACGGTGTACGGCGAAAGCGTTCATGCCATCCCTTACATCCGGGTCAAGGTCGCTGAAGTCGAGCGCCGTTCCGGCTTCGATACCAAGGCTCACCTGGGCAAGGAACTGGCGCAGGTGCTCGAAGTGCTGCCGCGCGACGACCTGTTCCAGACCCCGGTGGATGAGCTGTTCAGCACGGTCATGTCCATCGTGCAGATTCAGGAGCGCAACAAGATTCGCGTCTTCCTGCGCAAGGACCCGTACGGACGCTTCTGCTATTGCCTGGCCTATGTACCGCGTGAAATCTATTCCACCGAGGTTCGCCAGAAAATCCAGCAGGTGTTGATGGAGCGCCTGAAGGCCAGCGATTGCGAATTCTGGACCTTCTTCTCCGAGTCGGTACTGGCCCGTGTGCAGCTGATTCTGCGGGTGGACCCGAAGAACCGCATCGACATCGACCCACAGCAGCTCGAGCGTGAGGTCATCCAGGCCTGCCGCTCCTGGCAGGACGATTTCTCGGCGTTGGTCGTGGAGAACTTCGGCGAGGCACAGGGCACCAACATCCTGGCCGATTTCCCCAAAGGTTTCCCGGCCGGCTACCGCGAGCGCTTCGCCGCCCATTCGGCGGTGGTGGACCTGCAGCATGTGCTGGCCCTGTCGGAAAGCAAGCCACTGGCCATGAGTTTCTACCAGCCACTGACGCGGGTTGGCGAGCGCACCCTGCACTGCAAGCTGTACCACGCCGACACCCCCCTGGCGCTGTCGGACGTGCTGCCAATCCTCGAAAACCTCGGCCTGCGCGTGCTGGGCGAGTTCCCGTATCGCCTGCGCCACGCCAATGGCCGCGAATACTGGATTCACGACTTCGCCTTCACCTACAGCGAAGGTCTGAGCCTGAACATTCAGGAGCTCAATGACACCTTCCAGGATGCGTTCATCCACATCGTCGGTGGCGATGCCGAAAACGATGCCTTCAACCGTCTGGTGCTGACAGCGGGCCTGCCATGGCGTGACGTGGCGTTGCTGCGTGCCTATGCACGCTACCTGAAACAAATCCGCCTGGGCTTCGACCTGGGCTACATCGCCAGTACGCTGAACAACCATACCGACATCGCGCGCGAGCTGACCCGCCTGTTCAAGACGCGTTTCTACCTGGCCCGCAAGCTGACCCAGGATGACCTGGAGGACAAGCAGCAGCGGCTCGAGCAAGCGATCCTCAATGCGCTGGACGAGGTGCAGGTACTCAACGAAGACCGCATCCTGCGGCGCTACCTGGACCTGATCAAGGCCACCCTGCGCACCAACTTCTATCAGCTCGATGCCAACGGCCAGAACAAGTCGTACTTCAGCTTCAAGTTCAACCCCAAGCTTGTGCCCGAACTGCCCAAGCCGGTGCCCAAGTTCGAGATCTTCGTCTACTCACCCCGGGTCGAGGGGGTGCACCTGCGCTTTGGCAACGTTGCGCGCGGTGGCCTGCGCTGGTCGGATCGCGAGGAAGACTATCGCACCGAGGTGCTGGGCCTGGTCAAGGCGCAGCAGGTCAAGAACTCGGTAATCGTGCCGGTCGGCGCCAAGGGCGGTTTCCTGCCACGGCGCCTGCCACTGGGCGGCACGCGTGACGAGATCGCGGCAGAGGGCGTGGCGTGCTACCGCATCTTCATCTCGGGATTGCTCGACATTACCGACAACCTCAAGGACGGTGGCGTAGTACCGCCGGTTGGCGTGGTGCGTCACGACGATGACGACCCGTATCTGGTGGTGGCGGCCGACAAAGGCACGGCCACATTCTCGGACATCGCCAACGGCATCGCCATCGACTATGGTTTCTGGCTGGGTGATGCCTTCGCATCGGGTGGCTCGGCAGGCTACGACCACAAGAAAATGGGCATCACCGCACGTGGGGCCTGGGTTGGCGTCCAGCGTCACTTCCGTGAGCGCGGCATCAATGTGCAAGAAGACCCGATCACCGTGATTGGGGTGGGCGACATGGCAGGCGACGTCTTCGGTAACGGCCTGTTGATGTCCGACAAGCTGCAGCTGGTAGCGGCCTTCAACCACCTGCATATCTTCATCGACCCCAACCCGGAGCCGGCCTCCAGCTTTGCCGAGCGCAAGCGCCTGTTCGACTTGCCACGTTCGGCATGGACCGACTACGACACCAGCATCATGTCCGAAGGCGGCGGCATTTTCCCGCGTAGCGCCAAGAGCATCGCCATCACGGCGCAGATGAAGGAACGCTTTGCCATCGAGGCCGACCGCCTGACGCCCACCGAGCTGCTCAATGCCCTGCTCAAGGCGCCTGTGGACCTGCTCTGGAACGGTGGCATCGGCACCTACGTCAAGGCCAGTGGCGAAAGCCACGCCGATGTGGGCGACAAGGCCAACGACGCCTTGCGTGTCAACGGCAACGAGCTGCGCTGCAAGGTGGTAGGCGAGGGCGGCAACCTGGGCATGACCCAGCTTGGCCGGGTGGAATTCGGCCTGCACGGCGGCGCCACCAACACCGACTTCATCGACAACGCCGGCGGCGTGGACTGCTCCGACCACGAGGTCAACATCAAGATCCTGCTCAACGAGGTGGTGCAGGGTGGCGACATGACCGAGAAGCAGCGCAACCAGTTGCTCGGCAGCATGACCGAGGAAGTGTCTGGCCTGGTGCTGGGCAACAACTACAAGCAGACCCAGGCGCTGTCGCTGGCAGCGCGCCGCGTGCGCGAGCGCATTGCCGAGTACAAGCGCCTGATGGCCGACCTCGAGGCCCGCGGCAAGCTTGACCGGGCCATCGAGTTCCTGCCTTCAGAGGAACAGCTGGCCGAGCGCCTCGCCGCAGGCCAGGGCCTGACCCGTGCAGAGCTCTCGGTGCTGATCTCCTACAGCAAGATCGACTTGAAAGAGCAGCTGCTCAAGTCCCAGGTGCCGGACGACGACTACCTGACCCGCGACATGGAAACCGCGTTCCCGCCGTCGCTGGTCAGCAAGTTCGCCGACCCCATGCGCCGCCACCGTCTCAAGCGCGAGATCGTCAGCACCCAGATCGCCAACGACCTGGTCAACAACATGGGCATCACCTTCGTGCAGCGGTTGAAGGAATCGACCGGCATGAGCCCTGCCAACGTGGCCGGGGCCTACGTGATCGTGCGCGACATCTTCCACCTGCCGCACTGGTTCCGTCAGATCGAGGCGCTGGACTACCAGGTTCCTGCCGAGATCCAGCTGACCCTGATGGACGAACTGATGCGCCTGGGCCGCCGTGCCACGCGCTGGTTCCTGCGCAGCCGTCGCAATGAGCAGGACGCTGGCCGTGATTGCGCCCACTTCGGGCCGAAGATCGCCCAGCTTGGGCTCAAGCTCGACGAATTGCTCGAAGGCCCAACCCGCGAACGCTGGATGGTGCGTTACCAGAGCTTCGTCGAAGCGGGGGTGCCAGAGCTGTTGGCACGTATGGTGGCTGGCACCAGCCATCTGTACACCTTGCTGCCGATCATCGAGGCAGCTGATGTGACAGGTCACGAGCCAGCGCAGGTGGCCAAGGCGTTCTTCGCCGTGGGCAGCGCGCTTGACCTGACCTGGTACTTGCAGGAAATCAGCAATCTGCCGGTGGAGAACAACTGGCAGGCCCTGGCCCGGGAAGCCTTCCGCGACGACATCGACCTGCAACAACGCGCGATCACCATCTCGGTATTGCAGATGGCCGATGCTCCGCAGGACATGGATGCACGGGTCGCGCTATGGGCCGAGCAGCATCGGGTGATGGTGGAACGCTGGCGCGCCATGCTCGATGACCTGCGCAGCGCTTCGGGCCATGACTACGCGATGTATGCAGTGGCCAACCGCGAACTGGTCGATCTGGCCATGAGCGGACAGGCGACTGTGATGCCGTCTTGAGTCAATGCTGAACTGAAAAAGCCCCGGCAGTGATGCCGGGGCTTTTTTATTGTTGGGTGCTGTTCACGATGTTGGCGCTCAAAACCCACGGCATCATCAGGCAAACCCACTACTGCGTCATTTGAAACGCCGCTCCACACCTTTCTCGACCAGAATCTTGGCCGAGATCTCTTCCACCGAAAAATGCGTGGAATTGATGTTTGGGATGTTCTCACGGCGGAACAGGCTCTCGACTTCTCGCACCTCGAATTCGCACTGGGCAAAGCTCGAATAACGGCTATTGGGCTTGCGCTCGTGGCGAATGGCGGTCAGCCGGTCGGGGTCGATGGTCAGGCCGAACAGCTTGCTGTGGTGCTTTTTCAATACCGCCGGCAGTTGCAGGCGCTCCATGTCGTCCTCGGTCAACGGGTAATTGGCCGCGCGGATGCCGAACTGCATGGCCATGTACAGGCACGTCGGCGTCTTGCCGCAACGGGACACACCCACCAGGATCAGGTCAGCCTTGTCGTAGTAATGGGTGCGGGCGCCGTCATCGTTGTCCAGGGCGAAGTTCACCGCCTCGATGCGCTCCATGTAGTTGGAGTTGCCACCAATGGAGTGGGATTTGCCCACCGAATACGAGGAATGGGCGGTCAGCTCCTGCTCCAGCGGTGACAGGAACGAGGAGAAGATGTCGATCATGAACCCATTGGAGGTGGCCAGGATCTCGCGGATGTCCTGATTGACGATGGTGTCGAAGATGATCGGCCGCATGCCGTCGCGCTCGGCGGCCGCATTGATCTGCTGGACCATGTTGCGCGCTTTTTCAGGAGAGTCGATGTAGGGCCGGGTGAATTTGCTGAAAGGAATGCTCTCGAACTGCGCGAGCAGGCTCTGGCCCAGGGTCTCGGCAGTGATGCCGGTGCCGTCGGAGATGAAGAACGCGGTTCGTTTCATTTGCGATCGGGGCCTTAGTGATGATGACGTTTCTTGATTATGATAAGTTCGCTTTGCCGAATGCGGCTGTCGGCATTCTCACTTATTTTCCAGGTACAGGCCACATGCGTCCGGCCCAGTCACGAAGACAGGCGGGCGCCGTTGAGCTTTTCCAATACAGCTAGTGGAGAGATCACCTTGGTAGAGTACGTAGTTTCCCTCGAAAAGCTCGGCGTCCATGATGTAGAGCATGTGGGGGGCAAGAACGCATCCCTGGGCGAGATGATCAGCAATCTTGCCGGTGCCGGCGTGTCCGTGCCGGGCGGCTTTGCCACTACGGCTCAGGCGTACCGTGATTTCCTCGAGCAAAGTGGGCTCAACGACCGCATCCATGAGGCGCTCGACGCCCTGGACGTGGACGATGTCAACGCCCTGGCCAAGACCGGCGCGCAGATTCGCCAGTGGGTGATGGAAGCCGAGTTCCCGGCGCGTCTGGATGCCGAGATCCGCACCGCCTTCGCCGAAATGGCCAATGGCAACGACAACATGGCCGTGGCCGTGCGCTCTTCGGCCACCGCCGAAGACCTGCCGGACGCCTCGTTCGCCGGCCAGCAGGAAACCTTCCTCAACATCCGCGGCGTGGACAACGTGATCCGTGCGGCGAAGGAAGTGTTCGCCTCGCTGTTCAACGACCGTGCCATCTCCTACCGTGTGCACCAGGGCTTCGACCACAAGCTGGTCGCCCTGTCGGCCGGTGTGCAGCGCATGGTTCGCTCCGAAACTGGTACCGCCGGCGTCATGTTTACCCTCGACACCGAGTCGGGTTTCCGGGATGTCGTGTTCATCACCGGTGCCTACGGCCTGGGTGAAACCGTGGTCCAGGGTGCAGTCAACCCCGATGAATTCTACGTGCACAAGCACACCCTGCAAGCCGGCCGTCCCGCCATCCTGCGCCGCAACCTGGGCAGCAAGGCGATCAAGATGGTCTATGGCGAAGAAGCCAAGGCCGGCCGTTCGGTCAAGACGGTCGAAGTCGATCGCGCCGAGCGTGCCCGTTTCTGCCTGACCGACGAGGAGGTCGTTGAGCTGGCCAAGCAGGCGATGATCATCGAGCAGCATTACCAGCGCCCGATGGACATCGAGTGGGCCAAGGACGGTGACGATGGCAGGCTCTACATCGTCCAGGCCCGCCCTGAAACGGTGAAGAGCCGCGCCAGCGCCAACGTCATGGAGCGTTACCTGCTCAAGGAAAAAGGCACGGTGCTGGTCGAGGGCCGCGCCATCGGCCAGCGCATAGGCGCCGGCAAGGTCCGCGTGATCAATGACGTGTCCGAGATGGACAAGGTGCAGCCAGGCGACGTGCTGGTCTCGGACATGACCGACCCGGACTGGGAGCCGGTCATGAAACGTGCCAGCGCCATCGTCACCAACCGTGGCGGGCGCACCTGCCATGCGGCCATCATCGCTCGTGAGCTGGGTATCCCGGCGGTTGTCGGTTGCGGCAACGCTACACAGATTCTCAAGGATGGCCAGGGCGTGACCGTCTCCTGCGCCGAAGGCGATACAGGCTTCATCTTCGAGGGTGAACTGGGCTTCGACATCAAGCAGAACTCGGTGGACGCCATGCCCGAGCTGCCGTTCAAGATCATGATGAACGTCGGCAACCCGGACCGCGCCTTCGACTTCGCCCAGTTGCCCAACGCCGGTGTAGGCCTGGCGCGCCTGGAATTCATCATCAATCGCATGATTGGCGTGCACCCCAAGGCTTTGCTCAACTACGCCGGCCTGCCGGCCGACCTGAAGGACAGCGTCGACAAGCGCATCGCTGGCTACGACGACCCAGTCGGCTTCTACGTGGAGAAGCTGGTCGAAGGCATCAGCACCCTGGCAGCGGCGTTCTATCCCAAGAAAGTGATCGTGCGCCTGTCGGACTTCAAGTCCAATGAGTACGCCAACCTGATCGGCGGCAAGCTGTACGAGCCGGAAGAAGAAAACCCGATGCTGGGCTTCCGTGGGGCCTCGCGCTATATCAGCGAAGCGTTCCGCGATTGTTTCGAGCTCGAATGCCGCGCCCTCAAGCGCGTGCGTAATGAAATGGGCCTGACCAACGTCGAAATCATGGTGCCGTTCGTGCGTACCCTCGGTGAGGCCAGCCAAGTCGTCGACCTGCTGGCTGAAAACGGCCTGGCCCGTGGCGACAACGGTCTGCGCGTCATCATGATGTGCGAACTGCCGTCCAACGCCATCCTGGCCGACGAGTTCCTCGAATACTTCGACGGTTTCTCGATCGGGTCGAACGACCTGACTCAGCTGACGTTGGGTCTGGACCGTGATTCGGGCATCATTGCCCACCTGTTCGATGAGCGAAATCCTGCGGTCAAGAAGCTGCTGGCCAACGCCATCGCAGCGTGCAACAAGGCCGGCAAGTACATCGGCATTTGCGGTCAGGGCCCTTCGGACCACCCAGACCTGGCCAAATGGCTGATGGAGCAGGGCATCGACAGCGTGTCGCTGAACCCGGACTCGGTGCTTGAAACCTGGTTCTACTTGGCCGAAGGCCAAAGCGCGACCTGATACCGAAAAATGCGAGGGGCGTCTGGCGCTCCTCGCCTGGTTTTTTCCAGGGCGAGTTCCAGCGATGGATTTCGCCCTTTTTTGTGCGACAAGCAACCGACCTATGCAAAGCAGCAGTACATTATTTCCCGTCGCCTTGCTCAGTGCCGAGCGTCGCGGCGACCTCAGTGAAGATGTCTATCGCATCAAGGCCGGCCTGGGTCCCGATCCCAGCGTGGAGCTGGCCGTGACTCGCCTGGGCCTGGCTGATCAGAGCAGCGCCCAGGGTATCCCGGTCATCCTGCTGCATGGCAGCTTTTCCAATCGGCGTTTCTGGTATTCACCCAAGGGGGGTGGCCTCGGGGCTTACCTGGCCCGGGCCGGCTTCGATGTGTGGATTCCCGAGATGCGGGGGCACGGGCTGTCGCCGCGCAATCGGGATTGGGCACAGAACACGGTGGCTGCCTATGCGCGTGATGACGTGCCGGCCATCGGTGCCTTCGTGCATGAGAAAGCAGGCAGGGCGCCCCTGTGGATCGGGCATTCGTTGGGCGGCACCACGCTGGCGGTCGCCCTGGGTAGTGGCGCATTGGCTGCGCAGCATGTAGCGGGCGTGGCGCTGTTCGGTTCCCAGGTAAGCCGCAGTTACTGGCCGTTGAAAGTGCCTCCGGTGGTGTGGGGCGTGCGCTGGCTGCTTCGCCGCTGGGGGCACCTGTCTGGCGCGCGCTTTGGGCGCGGCCCAGAGGATGAACCCGTCGGCCTTGCCTTTGAACACATGCGCTGGCACGGCTTGTTTGGGCGTTTTGGCGACAAGCAGGGTGATTGGTGGGCAGGCCTTGCGCAAGTCGACGTGCCGACGCTTGCCGTGGCCGCCGCGGCCGACCCGCAGAGCCCACCGTGGGCCTGCCGCATGTTGTTCGAGCAATTCGGGGGTGCACGCAAGCAGTTCCTCTGCCTTGGGCCTGGGGCGGGCTTCGAAGCCTTTGGCCATGCGGACATGCTGGCCAGCCAGGCTGCTCACGTGCAGGTATGGCCGCTGGTAGAACGCTGGTTACGTGAGCCCGGGTTGCCGGTGCATGCCTCCATCGAGGCCTTGGCGCTTGTGCCAGCTGTATGAAAGGCGCTGACCGAGCGGTCTCGGGTGACTGCGGTGTGCTCCAAGGTGTAGCCTTGGCCCACAATCGCTTTCGTTATGACTGACAGGAGCTTGCCATGCAGCATTACGTAACGCCCGACCTGTGTGACGCCTACCCGGACCTCGTGCAGGTGCTGGAGCCGATGTTCAGCAACTTTGGTGGCCGTGATTCGTTCGGCGGCCAGATCGTCACCATCAAGTGCTTCGAGGACAACTCGCTCGTGCGTGAGCAGGTCGAGCTCGATGGCCGGGGCAAGGTGTTGGTGGTCGACGGCGGCGGTTCGCTGCGTCGCGCCCTTTTGGGCGACATGCTCGCCGAGAAAGCGGCTAAAAACGGCTGGGAAGGCTTGGTGATCTACGGTTGCGTACGCGACGTCGATGCACTGATCCAGACCAACGTAGGTGTACAGGCGCTGGCCAGTCACCCGCTCAAGACCGACAAGCGTGGCATTGGCGACCTCAACGTCGTGGTGAATTTCGCGGGCGTTACCTTCAGGCCCGGTGAATACGTCTACGCCGACAACAACGGCGTGCTGGTCTCGCCAAGCCCGCTGCAGATGCCGGAGTGACGCGCCGCAGGCGCTGATGGAGCTTTGATGTTCGAGGAAGACAACGCGCAGTGGGGGCTGGTGCATGCCCTGGTGCTCGACGGCAAGGGCGGGGCACGCGCCATCGCCCGAACCGAGCTGGGCGACTTGCAACTGCAGCCTGAGCAAAGCCTCTGGTTGCACTGGGATCGCAGTCATCCCCAAACCCGGTCTTGGCTGCTTAGCGAAAGTGGCCTCAGTGAATTCGCCTGTGAGCTGTTGCTTGAAGAGAACACGCGGCCGCGCTTGCTGCCGATGGCCGACGAGCAATTGTTGCTCTTTTTGCGCGGGGTCAACCTCAACCCTGGCGCCGAGCCTGAAGACATGGTTTCGGTACGCATCTTCGCCCAGGCCCAGCGCGTGATTTCCCTGCGCTTGCGCCCGCTCAGGGCCAGCGACGAAATCCTGCTGCAGCTGGAGCAGGGCAGGGGGCCCAAGACCGCTTCCGAGCTGCTGTTGCTGATGGGCGAGCTACTGACCGAGAAAGTCCAGGGTTTGGTCAGCGACCTGTCCGAGCTGGTCGATGTCGAAGAAGAAAAGGTAGAGGCTGACGAGCGGCACCAGCCTGATCAGGGCAGCTTGCAACAGATCCGCCGCCGCGCGGCCGGGCTGCGACGCTTTTTGGCCCCGCAGCGCGACATTTATGCACATCTGTCACGCAACAAGTGGAGCTGGTTTGCCGAGAGCGATGCTGACTACTGGAACGAGCTGAACAACAGCCTGATCCGCTACCTCGAGGAGCTCGAACTCACCCGCGAACGTGCGGCACTGGTGCTCGAGAGCGAAGACCGCCGCCGCAGCGAACGCATGAACCGCACCATGTACCGGTTCGGCATCATCACCTGCATCTTTTTGCCAATGAGCTTCATCACCGGGTTGCTGGGCATCAACGTGGGTGGCATTCCTGGGGCGCAGAACCCTTATGGGTTTCTCCTGGCGTGCCTGGTGGTAATAGGGCTGGCAGCAGGGCAATGGTGGTTGTTCCGGCGCTTGCAGTGGGTGTAGCCACCGGCGCGCCGGCGGCCTGGTCGACGCAAGGTGTGACCCGTCGCCAAGCCGTCTCGTCTCTTGCTGATACTACGCGAGGTGCCCATGCACGATCCGTTTGAACAATCCCTGCGTGACCTGCTCAAGGCATCCCCGTCCGGCAATGACCGCCATGACCAGGATGATGCCGCCTGCCTGGGTCGCGTGCTCAAGACCGCCAACCGCCAGGTTGGCGCCGGTGATCTGTTCAGCTTGCTTGGCCGTTGGAGCCAGGCGCTGATGATCGCCATCAACAATGGCTCGGCGCACGTCGCGCCGGTGCGTAGACATTCTTCCCGCAACGCTGCCGCTGGCAGCAAAGCTGATAAGGCCGACTGAATATGGAACTCGATCTCTGGACCCAGAGCCTGGTCACCGCCATGACCGCCCTATGGACCAAGGTGGCGAACTTCATCCCCAACCTGTTCGGCGCGTTAGTCGTGGTGCTGCTGGGCTTCGTGGTAGCCAAACTGCTCGATACCTTGCTCTCCAAACTGCTGGCCAAGCTTGGCCTCGATCGCCTGATGGCTGGTACGGGGCTGACCAAGATGCTGGGCCGCGTTGGCATTCAGGTACCGATTTCCACGCTGATCGGCAAGATCGTCTACTGGTTCGTGCTGCTGATCTTCCTGGTGTCGGCCGCCGAGTCGCTGGGCCTGGAGCGTGTCTCCGCCACGCTCGACATGCTGGCCTTGTACCTGCCCAAGGTATTCGGTGCCGCGTTGGTATTGCTCGCGGGCGTTCTTCTGGCGCAGGTGGCCAACGGCCTGGTGCGCGGCGCCGCCGAAGGCGTAGGGCTTGAGTACGCCGCAGGGCTTGGACGCATCGTTCAGGGCCTGGTGATCATCATCAGCATTTCGGTGGCAATCAGCCAACTGGAGGTCAAGACCGACCTGCTCAACCATGTGATCGTCATCGGCCTGATTACCGTTGGTCTGGCCGTTGCGCTGGCCATGGGCCTGGGTAGCCGCGAAATCGCGGGTCAAATCCTGGCCGGCATCTATGTCCGCGAGTTGTTCCAGGTGGGCCAGCAGGTGCGCATTGGCGAGGTCGAAGGGCATATCGAGGAGATTGGCACGGTCAAGACGGTGATTCTCACCGACGATGACGAGCTGGTTTCCCTGTCCAATCGGGAATTGCTCGAGCAGCGGGTCAATAGCCGCTGACCGAACAAAGCTGTTAATGTATGCCGCCGCAAAAAACGGCCCTCCGGGCACTTGCGGCGACATTGACCTGACTGTCGGCCAGATCCGTTTTGAATAAAGTTCCCACGCCGCCCATGCGCTACGACCCCCGCGAACTCACCGACGAAGAGTTGGTGGCGCGCTCGCATGAGGAGCTGTACCACGTCACCCGCGCGTATGAGGAACTCATGCGTCGCTACCAGCGAACCCTGTTCAACGTGTGTGCACGTTATTTGGGGAACGACCGAGACGCGGACGATGTCTGTCAGGAAGTGATGTTGAAAGTGCTCTATGGCCTGAAGAATTTCGAGGGAAAATCCAAATTCAAGACCTGGCTTTACAGCATCACCTACAATGAATGCATCACCCAGTACCGCAAGGAGCGCCGCAAGCGCAGGTTGATGGATGCCCTGAGCCTGGACCCCGTCGAAGAGGCGTCCGAGGACAAGGCACCCAAGGCTGAAGAAAAGGGCGGGCTGGACAAGTGGCTGGTCCATGTGAACCCGATCGATCGGGAAATCCTGGTGCTGCGATTCGTCGCCGAACTGGAGTTTCAGGAGATCGCGGACATCATGCACATGGGGCTCAGCGCGACAAAAATGCGTTACAAGCGTGCGCTTGACAAGCTTCGGGAGAAATTTGCCGGTCTCGATGAAACTTAACGACCAGCAAATATCTCTAACGAACCGGCGAGTTCTGCTAGACTCGCCGACGAGTTGTCCCCCCGGTTTTGGTGGGACTGCTTAACTATCACCAGATGGGGATTTAACGGATGAAACTGAAAAACACCTTGGGCTTGGCCATTGGTTCGCTCGTAGCCGCCACCTCGATTGGCGCTATGGCACAAGGCCAAGGCGCCGTCGAAACTGAAATCTTCTACAAGAAAGAATTCTTCGACAGCCAGCGTGACTTCAAAAACGACGGTAACCTGTTCGGCGGCTCCATCGGTTACTTCCTGACCGACGACGTTGAACTGCGTCTGGGCTACGACGAAGTCCACAACGCTCGTGGCGACGACGGCAAGAACATCAAGGGCTCCAACACTGCCCTGGACGCCGTTTACCACTTCAACAACCCGTACGACGCCATCCGTCCGTATGTTTCCGCTGGTTTCTCGCACCAGTCGATCGGCCAGACCGGCCGCGGTGGTCGTAACCACTCCACCTTCGCCAACGTTGGCGCTGGCGCCAAGTGGTACATCACTGACATGTTCTACGCCCGTGCCGGCGTTGAAGCTCAGTACAACATCGACCAGGGCGACACCGAGTGGGCTCCAAGCGTTGGTGTTGGTCTGAACTTCGGCGGTAGCCCGAAGAACCAGGCTGCTCCTGCACCTGCTCCAGTTGCTGAAGTCTGCTCCGACTCCGACAACGACGGCGTTTGCGACAACGTCGACAAGTGCCCAGACACCCCGGCTAACGTCACTGTTGACGCCGACGGCTGCCCGGCTGTTGCCGAAGTCGTTCGCGTTGAGCTGGACGTCAAGTTCGACTTCGACAAGTCGGTCGTTAAGCCAAACAGCTACGGCGACATCAAGAACCTGGCTGACTTCATGAAGCAGTACCCACAGACCACCACCGTGGTTGAAGGTCACACTGACTCCGTAGGTCCAGACGCTTACAACCAGAAGCTGTCCGAGCGTCGTGCTAACGCTGTCAAGCAGGTTCTGACCCAGCAGTACGGCGTAGAATCCAGCCGTGTTGATTCGGTTGGCTACGGCGAAACCCGTCCGGTTGCTGACAACGCCACCGAAGAAGGCCGTGCTATCAACCGTCGCGTTGAAGCTCAGGTAGAAGCCCAGGCCAAGTAATTGGTTTGAAGCCTCATGAAAAACCCGGCCTCGGCCGGGTTTTTCTTTGCCTGCCTGACAGCACGTGATGTCTAGCAGGCAAGCACTGGTATAAGGCCCAACCAAGGCAGTGTTTGCCTGCTACACATTTGTCTATACGTTCACCTGCAGCAAACCTGCAGGCCAACATCGGGCTGTCCTGTCCCGTCAGCGATAGCTATAATCGCCCCCTCACTCACCCCGAGTCTTGTCTGCCCATGTATAACCTGGCCCGCCAGCTGCTGTTCAAACTGTCACCGGAAACTTCTCATGATCTGTCGTTGGACCTGATCGGTGCCGGCGGCCGACTTGGCGTGAACGGCAAGCTGTGCAAGCGCCCGGCCTCATTGCCGGTGAAGGTCATGGGCCTTGATTTTGCAAATCCGGTAGGTCTGGCGGCTGGCCTGGACAAGAACGGTACGGCTATTGACGGCTTCGCCCAGCTGGGTTTCGGGTTCGTCGAGATCGGCACCGTCACGCCTCGCCCGCAACCGGGCAACCCCAAACCGC
This sequence comes from Pseudomonas sp. WSY_20, assembly GCF_043104335.1. Lineage (NCBI taxonomy): Bacteria > Pseudomonadati > Pseudomonadota > Gammaproteobacteria > Pseudomonadales > Pseudomonadaceae > Pseudomonas > Pseudomonas sp. WSY_20. Next base: position 22,650 of record NZ_JBICKP010000045.1, on the reverse strand, counting down.
GCCTGTTCCGCTTGCCAGAGGCAACTGCCATCATCAACCGCATGGGTTTCAATAACCTGGGTGTTGATCATCTGCTGGGCCGTGTTCGCGCTGCACGTTATACGGGTGTGCTGGGTATCAATATTGGCAAGAACTTCGACACCCCCGTCGAGCGTGCGGTGGACGACTACCTGATCTGCCTGGACAAGGTCTACAGCGCGGCCAGCTATGTCACGGTCAATGTCAGCTCTCCAAACACACCGGGGCTGCGCAGCCTGCAGTTCGGGGATTCGCTCAAGCAATTGCTCGATGCCTTGGCAGAGCGGCGGACGCAGCTGAGCGTGCGCCATGGCCGGCACGTTCCCTTGGCCATCAAGATTGCCCCTGACATGAGCGATGAAGAAACGGCACTGGTAGCCGCTGCGCTTGTGGAGTCAGGCATGGACGCGGTCATCGCGACCAATACCACGCTCGGGCGTGAGGGCGTGGAGGCGCTGCCCTATGGCGGCGAAGCGGGCGGACTCTCAGGTGCGCCAGTGCGCCAGAAAAGCACGCGTATCGTCCAGGTATTGGCTGGTGAAATGGGCGGCAAGCTGCCGATCATCGCAGCTGGGGGCATCACGGAAGGAAAGCATGCGGCAGAAAAAATCGCCGCAGGTGCGAGCCTAGTGCAGATTTACTCAGGCTTCATCTATAAAGGGCCGGCACTCATTCGTGAAGCCGTGGACGCCATCGCCGCCATGCCCAAGCGGTAAGCCCGCCAATAAAAAAGGGCCCCTTTAAGGGGCCCCTGGGCCTCAGCCCGACGCCCTGGTGGGGCGTGCCTGGTAAATCGGGTAAATGTCCTCTATCAGCCTACGGCGTGATTTTCGTTGAGCCTGTGGATACCGGCGGTGCCAGTCATACCGTCCCAGTTGTCACCGCGGCCCTCCCGCCAGCCATTGATCCAGGCTTGACGAACAGATGGCAGGGTAAAGGGGCAAAGCTCCCGGGATTTGCCGGTGACTCCATATTGGTAGCCACGTGAAAATGCTCTTTCCAACGGATCACGCTTAAGTCTTCTCATAGGGTGTTGCCCTCACTTGTTGACTGTAATGTCCCGTCGGCCTCCTGGAGGCCGGGCAGAATCGTTCTGCCGGTGTGGGCTCGCTGCCGGCGTCGCGAGCCTGAAGTGCCGCTTCGTTGCGATGCGACCTGTGCTCAGTTCTAACCAATGCGGGTGACGGTGGGAATGATCGATTTGTCATAAGCACGTAACCTTTCCAAGGGTCAGGGGATAAGTAAATAAATGCGACTCATCCTTATTCCCGCTGTAAGCCTGCAGAATCAAGGGTTCGTCGAAGTTTGACGCCATTTTGCCATCGCCCTTGCGATGCGTTTGAAATAGCTCGAAATGCGACGAAGGGTCACATCGGCCCCGTCTTCGCAAGAATTTTATGTACTGCTCGATGATCTAAGCTGTCTGTGCCGTCGGGCAGAGATGGGTAAGTCGGGCGGCCCGGTCATCGCGCCTCCGCAAGGGGCAGATGGCCACTTGCACACCTGTTGAAAAGGCGTGCAGGTAAACAGGGCGTTGCGATGCGTCGCAGCGCCAGTCTAATAGCCCTAATGTGCTGGATAACTCATGTCGGACCGTTTCGAACTCTACCTCACTTGTCCCAAAGGCCTTGAAAGCCTGCTTGCAGAAGAGGCCCGCAGCCTGGGTCTGGACGAGGTCCGTGAACACACCTCGGCCATCCGCGGGGCTGCCGACATGGAGACCGCCTACCGCTTGTGCCTGTGGTCTCGGTTGGCAAACCGCGTATTGCTGGTACTCAAGCGTTTTTCCATGAAAAACGCCGACGACCTGTATGACGGTGTCAACGCCGTGGAGTGGGCTGATCACCTGGCCGCCGATGGTACCCTGGCAGTTGAGTTCAGCGGTCATGGGTCGGGAATCGACAATACCCATTTCGGCGCCCTCAAGGTCAAGGATGCCATTGTCGACAAACTGCGCAACCGTGACGGGCTACGCCCGTCGGTGGAGAAGATCGACCCGGATGTGCGCGTCCACCTGCGCCTTGACCGGGGCGAAGCGATCCTGTCGCTGGACCTTTCCGGCCATAGTCTGCATCAGCGGGGTTATCGCCTGCAGCAAGGTGCAGCACCGCTCAAGGAAAACCTAGCCGCCGCGGTGTTGATTCGCTCCGGCTGGCCACGCATCGCGGCCCAGGGCGGCGCACTGGCCGACCCCATGTGTGGTGTCGGCACCTTCCTGGTCGAGGCGGCCATGATCGCCGCGGACATCGCTCCCAACCTCAAGCGTGAGCGTTGGGGGTTCACGGCGTGGCTGGGCCATGTGCCCGCGCTCTGGCGCAAGGTGCATGAACAGGCGCAGGCGCGCGCCGAGGCTGGCCTGGCCAAACCTGCATTGTGGATCCGCGGCTATGAAGCCGATCCGCGCTTGATCCAGCCAGGGCGCAACAACGTCGAGCGTGCAGGCCTGAGCGATTGGGTGAAGATCTATCAAGGCGAAGTGAGCACATTCGAGCCGCGTCCGGACCAGAACCAGAAAGGCTTGGTCATCAGCAACCCACCCTACGGGGAGCGTCTGGGTGACGAAGCCAGCCTGCTTTACCTTTACCAGAACCTTGGCGAACGCCTGCGTCAGGCATGCATGGGTTGGGAAGCTGCCGTCTTTACCGGCGCTGCGCAGCTGGGCAAGCGCATGGGCCTGCGTAGCCACAAGCAGTACGCATTCTGGAACGGTGCACTGCCCTGCAAACTGCTGTTGTTCAAGGTCCAGCCGGACCAGTTCGTCACCGGCGAGCGCCGGACCGAACAGCCGCAAGCCCCGCAAGCACACGAGCCGGCGCCATTGGCCAGCGAGCCTGCACGCCTGTCCGAGGGTGCGCAGATGTTCGCTAACCGCCTGCAGAAAAACCTTCGGCAACTGGGCAAATGGGCTCGCCGCGAACAGGTCAGCTGTTACCGTCTGTACGATGCGGATATGCCCGAATACGCCCTGGCTGTAGACGTGTATCAGGACTGGGTGCACGTGCAGGAATACGCGGCACCGCGTTCGATCGACCCCGACAAGGCACAGGGTCGTCTGCTCGACGCGCTGGCAGCCATCCCCCAGGCCCTTGGTATTTCGCCACAACGCGTAGTGCTCAAGCGCCGGGAGCGTCAAAGCGGAACCCGCCAGTACGAGCGCCAGGGCACGGAAGGTCGTTTTCAGGAAGTGTCGGAAGCTGGGGTCAAGCTGCTGGTCAATCTTACCGACTACCTTGATACCGGCCTGTTTCTGGACCATCGGCCGATGCGCGTACGCATTCAGCGTGAGGCGGCCGGCAAGCGTTTCCTGAACTTGTTCTGCTATACCGCGACGGCGACTGTACATGCCGCCAAAGGCGGGGCGCGCAGCACCACTAGCGTCGACCTGTCGAAAACCTATCTGGACTGGGCGCGGCGCAACTTGGCGCTCAACGGCTTTTCAGAGCGCAATCGTCTGGAGCAGGGCGATGTCATGGCGTGGTTGGAGGCCGAACGTGAAAGCTACGACCTGATCTTCATCGACCCGCCCACGTTCTCCAACTCCAAGCGCATGGAAGGTGTGTTCGACGTCCAGCGCGACCACGTTCAGTTGCTGGACTTGGCGATGGCGCGTCTGGCCCCAGGTGGCGTGCTGTATTTTTCCAACAACTTCCGCAAGTTCCAGCTCGACGAGCACCTGTCTGCTCGTTACGCCGTGGAAGAAATCACCGCCCAGACGCTTGACCCGGACTTCGCCCGCAACAACCGCATCCACCGTGCCTGGAAGCTGCAGTTGCGTTGATGCGCCGTTGCCTGTGCCCTTGCAGGGCACAGGCCATGCAGGTCACTTGGCGGCTGTACTGGCGCCTGCGCTGGGCTGGCGGTAGAGGTCCAGCAGCACCTGGTCAAGCACTTGAGAGGCGCCCCACGGTTTGGGGTCGTTGAGGATAGCAGCCACTGCCCAAGTATGGCCGTTGCTGTCACGGCTGAAACCAGCGATTGCGCGTACGGTGTTGAGCGTACCGGTCTTGATGTGGCCCTCACCGGTCATGGCGGTACGCTTGAGCCGTTTGCGCATGGTGCCATCCATACCCACCAGCGGCAGCGAGCTCATGAACTCGGCAGCGTAAGGGCTTTTCCAGGCCGCTTGCAGCATGGCTGCCATCTCACGAGTGCTCACGCGCTCGGCCCGGGATAGGCCTGAGCCGTTTTCCATCACCAGATGCGGTGCAGTGATGCCTTTCTTGGCCAGCCACTGGCGTACGACACGCTGCGCGGCACGGGCGTCATCGCCATCGGCATCGGTCCGGAACTGGGCACCCAGGCTCAGGAACAGCTGCTGAGCCATGGTGTTGTTGCTGTACTTGTTGATGTCACGGATGATTTCGACCAAGTCCGGTGAGAATGCACGCGCAAGCAACCGGGCGCTTTTGGGCACGTTTTCGATGCGATCGGCACCTTGGATGGTACCCCCCAGCTCGCTCCAGATGGCACGTACCGCACCGGCGGCATAGGTCGGGTGATCGAGCAGCGAGAGGTAGGTCTGGGAGTTGCAGCCATCGCCCAGTTGACCACTGACCGTCACGGTGATGCCGTCCGGCTGTGGCACGGGGTTGTAGCGTACGTCGCCGGCGCAGTTCTTGCTGTTGATAGCCTTGACCTGATTGTCTATGCGAATGCTGGCAATCGGTGGCTCCACGGCAACGCTGACCCTGCCGCCATCGTTGCGCGCCACGAAGCGCAAGGCCTTGAGATTGACCAGCAATGCGTCAGGCTTCACCAGGAACGGCTTGTTCTGATCACCCCCGTCGTCATTGAATTGCGGAAGATTGGGCTGCACGAAATGGCTGCGGTCGAGCACCAGGTCACCTGTAATGGTGCGCACACCGTTGGCGCGCAGGTCACGCATCAGCAACCACAGCTTTTCCATGTTCAGCTTCGGATCGCCTCCACCTTTGAGATAGAGGTTGCCGTTGAGTACACCGTTGCTGAGCGTGCCGTCGGTGAAGAACTCGGTTTTCCACTGGTAGGTCGGCCCCAGCAGCTCCAGGGCAGCATAGGTGGTGACCAACTTCATGGTCGAGGCAGGGTTCACGGACACGTCGGCGTTGAACACCGTGGCTGTGCCGGGGCCATCCAAGGGCAGCATCACCAATGACAATGCCGTGTCTTGTAGCTTATTGGCCTTGAGTGCCTGCTGCACCTTGGGTGGAAGGCTTGTATTGACCGCAGCGGCCTGGCTGGTCAGGGCCAAAGGCAGCAACAGGCCGGCGAGTAGGATGGGGCGGAGCGTTTTGATCATGATCAACGGATACCCTGCAAAGAGGAGAAAGGGCATTGGGGCTGTAGAGGAATGATGGCCCCAGAACGAATGCACACGCATTATGCCCCAAGCCCCCCGGGGTTGCGCCAGTTCGATGCACATGGGTTTCACATCGGACCGCTACGGTGAGTTTGTTCTGCACTGCGGCTTGTGTGCAGATCCGAAAGTAAAAAGGCCACCCCTGGGGGTGGCCTTCTGCGAACGAACCCGACAGAGATTACTCTGCCTTGTTGATCGGCTTTTCCGGGTACCAGGCGTCGAGCAGTGGGCTGACTTCGACCTTGGTCAGTTCGCTGCGGCCTTTGAGCCAGCTTTCGACGGCAGCGCGCTGCTCTTCGGTGACCGAGCCACGCTTGACCGAGCACACCAAGCCGTAATCGTCACCGCCGACATAGTCGAGGCCGTTGGCATCCATGGCTTCGGCAAGGAACGCGTCGAGGAATGCATCGATTGCCTGGTCATCCAGATCCTCTTTGAATTCCAGGTTCAGCTCGAAGCCCAATTCCTGAAACTCGTCGACACACAGCTTTTTGCGCAGACGACGGGAGCGGTTTGTGGCCATGAAACAATCCTCTTAGGTAATAACGCCGCGCAGTCTATCAGTTAACACGTCCGGTTGCCCGCCTGCGTGCACGTGGTTGTCGACAAGTCCAGCGTCAGCGCTCGGTGCACACGGCGCATGTGCCTGGCCAGGGCTTGTCGTCGCACTCGCACTTGGGCAGGGGTGAGGTCCTCACTTTCAAGGGCGGCGCAGGCCCGCATCAGCGCTGCCGCTTCCAGCATGCGTGCTGCGCTCAGGATTTTGTGCGCTTGGGCGGCGATGGCCTGTTGATCTTGATCAGGCTTCAGGTCCATCAAGAGCGTGAAGTCTGTCTCCAGGCTTCGTTGCAGCGTCTGCAGGAATCGCAGATGATCAGCCGGGTCATGCCCAACCACCGCGTTGAGTCCATCCAGGCAATAGGGTTTGCGTCGGTTCTTTTTTCGGCGCTGCATGTTCACTGCTGCAAGGTGCTGACTTAGGGTGCTGAGGCTGATGGGTTTGAGCAGGCAATCGTCCATGCCCGAGTCAAGGCATTTGCGCCGTACCTCGGGTTGTGCGTTGGCGGTGTAGCCCAGGATCGTGCAGCGTCTGCGTCCTGTTCGTTGCTCTTCGGCACGTACCGCAGTCGCCAATTGGTAGCCGTTCATGTGGGGCATGTTGCAATCGAGTACCAGCACATCGAAGTCGCCTGCACGCCATGCCGACAGGCCTTCGCGACCGTCCTCAGCCGTCGCGTGCTGCAGCCCGAGGTAACCGAGCTGCTGCGCCATCAGTTGCAGGTTAGCAGGGTGATCGTCGATCACCAGCACTTTGAGGTGAGGGTCGGGTGTCAGCAAGCGTTCGGCAGCTGGTACCGGTGCCGATTGCACTGCAGTGTCGGCCTGTTGCAGCGGCATCTTCACCCGGACTTGTGTGCCCAGGCCTTCCAGGCTCTTGATACTGAGGTCGGCTCCCATCATTTCGCAGAGTGTGCGGCAGATAGTAAGGCCCAACCCGGTGCCGACGCGTGCGCCCTGGCTGTGCGGGTTCGCCTGAACGAACGGATGGAATAGCCGTTCTATGTCGTCCGGGCGGATACCAATGCCGCTGTCGCGCACCTCCATGTCTAACAGCGAGCTGGCGCTGTCTTCGTTCTGTAGTAGCTTGGCGTGGATGCGTACCTGCCCGTGCTCGGTGAACTTGATGGCATTGCTCACCAGGTTGGACAGCACTTGCTTGAAACGCAAGGGGTCCAGCAGGACATGACAACGTGCCGCGGGCTCGATGATGACTTCCAGCGCCAGTCCTTTCTGCCTAGCCTGGCCTTCGAATATGCGCCCTACCGACTCGAGCAATTCAGCCAGGTCGACCACTTCAGGGACCAGCGTGAGGTGCCCTGACTCTATGCGCACGATGTCCAGGATATCGCCAATCAAGCCAAGCAGGTCCTTGGCCGAATGGTGGGCCAGCTGAAGGGCGCCGCGATCGACCTGACCCTGTTCGGCGCGCTTGACGGCGAGTTCGAGCATGCCGATGACGGCGTTCATGGGCGTGCGGATTTCATGACTGATGGTTGCCAGGAACGTGCTCTTGGCCCGGTTGGCGTCATCGGCCTGCTGCTTGGCTTGACGCAACTCGTTGACCAGCTGGCGGCGGTCGCTGATATCGATCCATCCGCCAATGATGCCCTGTACCTCGCCCAACGAATCCCGGTAGGGCAGGATCCAGTGGTAGATGGTGATTTCCCGGCCCTTGATGCGCAAGGGACGGTCCATGATCAACGGCGTACCAGCCGCCATCACCTTGGCGTAGTCGTTCTGGATTTGTCGGGTCTGTTCGCAGTCGGCAAACAGGCTGCTCTCCAGTTGCTTGCCCAGGACCTCCTCGGCGCTGGCCTGGACCGCTTCGAGGTAGCTGTAGTTGCAGCTTTGCAGGCAGCCTTCGCGATCACGGACGTACATCGGGTGTGGCGTACCGTTGAGCAATGCGCGCATGAATGCCACCTGATCGTTCAGGGCGCGCTCTGCTTGCTGGCGTTGACGGATCTGCAAACGCAGGCGGGCATTCCATAATAGGGCCAGCAACAGCAATACCGCCGCACCCAGGGCTACCAATACCGTCAAGCGGCGCACCCCCTCGCCCTTGGCATCTTCGAACAGGGTGAAGCCTCGCCAGCGGTTGTTGATTACCCCCAGCTCTTCAGGTGAAATGCTCGAAAGTGCCTTGTCCAGTATTGAAATGAGGGTTTTGGAGGGGGTACTGGTGGCCATTGCATAACTGGCAGGTTCGCTGCCCACTGTGGTGCGGATGATCAGGTCGGGATTGCTGGCCAAGGCATGGTTGGCGTCGATCAGTGTGGTGATGACCGCATCTACTGCTCCGCTGTTGAGCAGGGCCATGGAGTAGTACGAGCTTTCCGTTTCTATCCAGCCAATTTGCGGGTGGTAGCGCGAGAGCATGGTGTCCAGGGCGCTGTAGCGCGTGATTGCTATCCGCTTCCCACGCAGATCGTCCAGCGAAGTGGCTGCCGCGTTGTCCTTGTGATTGACCAGCACGTAGGTGCTGTCCAGATATGCCTGACTGATCTGCAGATCGTTCTGGTCGATGCCGCCGCTTGCCAGTGCAGCGATCACATCGGCGCGCCCGTCCTTGACCCGGGCAATCATGTCCGCGATGCCACTGGCCCGTTGCACCTCGAAACGCAAGCCCGTACGCAGGCTGATCAGTTCCAGCAGGTCGGCGGTGATGCCGCGGAAATAGCCCGATTTGTCGAAGTAGGACAATGGCGCCGCCGTACCGTCGACAACGACACGCATGACTGGATGACGCTGCAACCACTGCTCTTCGGTACGCGTCAGTCGAAGCTTGCGGTCGGTCAAAAGCAAATCGCTGCCTGCACTCCAGCGTTTGAATATGCTCGAACGCAGGGCGGGGGACTGACTGTCGAGCGCAGCATTGACCAGCGCGAGCAGTACCGTGTCTTGCTTGCGTAGGGCGAAGCCGAAGCCAAATGCTTCATGGTTGCCAAAGCTGGCCATACGCAGCCTTGGCAGGTGCCCGCGGTTGAGTTGATAGTGGGTGGAAATCGTGTCGCCGATGAAGACATCGGCCTGGCCGAACGCCACCGCATTCAAGGCTTCGCTGGATGATCCGAAGGCCAGGATCTTGGCATCGGGATAGACACTGAGTACTTCTTTCCTGGGCAGGTAGTGATACAGCATGCCAAGGCGCATGCCTGCCAGGCCAGTGTCCAGCGCCCGATGTTCGTCCTCTCGCGTGACCAGCACGGGTTGGTCGATGGCGTAGGCGTGCGACAGCACCACGCCTTCATAGTTGGCGTCATAGCCGTTGGCACTGCCTAGCAGATCGATGTCGCCTTGTTTGAGCGCCTGCAGCGCCGCTTGGCGGCTTGGATAGCGCAGCACGCGTACCGGCAGGTCAAGCGCCTTGCCCAGCAGGCTGGCGTACTCTGCGGTAAGGCCTTGGTAGTCGCGCCCCCCACTGCTGATGTCAAAAGGTGGATAATCCGGGGCAGAGGTGCCGACCACCAGTTCGTGGCGAGCATTCAGCCATTGCTGTTGTTCAGGGGTGATCGCAGGCATGGCGGGCCGTGCGGTGGAGCGAGCGACCAGGGACAGCTGGGACGCGCCTTGCTGCCCGGCGTTCGCCAGGTTGCCTGGCAGTGTGGCGACCAGGAGCAGGAGGGCGATAAAACGTGCCATGGAGCCCTCAGACCAGTGCGTTGCGCTTAGCCATGTCGATCAGATCGACCAGCGTGCTGGCTTCGAGTTTGTGCATGAGGCGTTTCTTGTAGGTACTGACCGTCTTGCTGCTTAGAAACATGCCTTTTGCAATCTCCTTGTTGGTTCGCCCTTGTGCGAAAAGTTGAAGAACCATCAATTCCCGATCATTGACGGTACTTAGAAGTTGCAGGTCGTTGTCAACAGGTGCATGAGTCTGCATCGCCTGGCTGGGAAAGTAGTTGTACCCAGCCAAAACCGCCTTAACCGCGCTGAGTAATTCGCTCAGGTCTTCTTGCTTGCAGACATAGCCCGCTGCCCCTGATTGCATGCAGCGCACTGCGAACAGCGCTGGCGACTGCGCGGTCAGCACCAGGATTTTCTGTGACATCGCCATCGACTGAAACCGTGCCAGTACTTCCAAGCCATCGAGCTTGGGAATGCTGATATCCAGGATGATCAGGTCTGGATTGGTTTCGCGAATCATCTGCATGGCATCCACGCCGTTGTCCGATTCGCCAGCGATTTTGTAATTCTGATTTTCCAGAAGCATGCGCACTGCCAGCCGGATTACCGGATGGTCGTCGACGATGAATATGGAGTACATGTTCTACTTCCCTGCTATCAATGAGGGTGACAGTTGGCACCTTAACCCAGTTGAAAGCGGCAAGTAATGCGGGGGCGGCTCAATAACCGTATATAGGAAATGGCCTACAAATTTAACAAAAACTACTTACGTACGGTTGCATCAACAAGCAAAGTCAAACCTTGTTTGTTAGCTGATGTTTATGGTTTGAACTTGGCATCCAAGGTTGGTTGAATTGGATGTAAGTCTTTCCTGATTCACCCGTTTGAAAGCGCAGGCCGACAGATTTTCTGCGCATCTTCATGCAGAGCCGGAACGCCCTGTCATCTCCCGTGCCATTTCGCTGGCGTAGCTGTCGGTCATACCGGCTATGAAATCGATCATGCGCAGGAAAGCCTGATAAAGCGAACCATGGGGGTCGGGGGCATTGTTGCCTAGCAGGTCCAATACCCTACGGCTCTTGAACGAGGGAGTGCGCCCCCCATGTTGCTCCAGTGCGGCGCCACAGAAGGTGTTCAACAGGATTTCCAGCGTGGTGTAGGCACCGATTTCGTGAAGCGTCTTGCGCTTGTCCTGAAAAATCTTGTTTCGCGCCATCGCCTTGGCGTGCAGTACGCAACGTTTAGCGGGGCCGTGCATGTGCTCGACAAGATCACCGGTCAAATGGCCGGCGAGCAGTGCATCCTGCTGTTCCACGAAGGCCTGCGCCGCCGCATTGGTCAGGTGTTCGATAGCCTTGCCGCGCAGGATCGCCAACTTGCGGCGCCTCGAGTCACTTGGACCTAGCTGCCTGTAGGTTTCCGGCAGGTCGCTGCCTACCAGATCGAGTAACAGCGCTTCAACTTCAGCGTACTGCAGAAGCTCCATTTCCAGGCCATCTTCCAGGTCGATCAGGCCATAGCAGATGTCATCGGCAGCCTCCATCAAATACACCAGGGGATGCCGTGCCCAGCGCTGATCGTCTACTTGGGGCAGGCCCAGGCGACCTGCAATCTGTTCCAACAGCGGCAATTCGCTCTGGTAACTCCCGAACTTATGTTTTTTGTAGCCCAGGGCATCGGCATGACGCGCGCTCCAGGGGTACTTGAGATAGGTTCCGAGGGTGGCATAGGTCAAGCGGGTGCCCCCATCGAACTGGTGGTACTCCAGCTGCGTCAGTACCCGAAAGCCTTGGGCATTGCCTTCGAAATTGAGGAAGTCGGCACGTTCATCATCGCGCATGTCGTCCAGCCAACCACGATTGGCGGCCTGCTGAAACCAATGACGGATGGCATCTTCACCGGAGTGTCCGAAGGGGGGGTTGCCGATGTCATGGGCAAGGCAGGCCGACTGCACCACCATGCCCAAGTCACTCGGATCACACCAGTCGGGCAGGCTTGTACGTAGCGTTTCCCCAACGCGCATGCCAAGGGACCGGCCTACGCAACTCACCTCCAGCGAATGGGTCAGGCGCGTGTGAATGTGATCGTTGCTGGTGACAGGATGAACTTGCGTCTTGCGCCCCAGGCGACGAAATGCGCCGGAGAAAATGATGCGGTCATGGTCTTTGTGAAACGGGCTGCGTCCCAATTCTTCAGCACTGTACTGAGCTTTGCCCAGGCGTTCGCGGGTGAGCAGGGTATGCCAATCCAAGGCGCAGTCTCCAGAAGGGGTTGCAGCGAAGCATACGCCGTGTCAGTGGTTCTTGTCCGCGAACAACCACTGACGCGGCGTGAGGTGGGGATCACCGGCGACGACGGTTGCTCTGCATGAAGAGCTTGACCAAGGGAATCAGGCTGGCACCTAGGCGGACAAGGCGGGGAAGACCACCACTTCGAACGCCCTTGCCTGTCAAAAAGCCCATGGCCACTACCGCCCCTATGCCCCACAAGGGTGCATGCTTGATGCCAAGCCCGGCATGGAGCGAGCTTCCCATGCCGCGTATGCGCCGCACAGGTTCGAGCAATTGGCCGGTTTCATGGCGGATTTCCTGGCGGTGCATTTCCATGCGCAGGCGCAGCAGCGCTTTGCGCAGTTCACGCGGATTACGTGTATTGGGCAAGTCAGGCAGGTTCATGGCAGAAGGCGCTCCCGATCTTTGGCCAGTTCCTCAAGCGTGGAGTGGAAGGGCGAGGACTCGTCGAACACCGCGCTTTTCAGGCGCAGGCCACAGTACAGCGCTGCCAGTCCATAGAACACGCACAGACCAATTATGCCGGCCAGGCGATAACTGTCCCAGAGCAGAACAAGCACCAAGCCGGAAAGCGCTGTCAACAGCAGCAGCGCAAAAACCAGCGCCAGGCCTGCGAACAGCAACAGGCGCAGGGTTCGTCCTTTCTGCTCCTGCAGTTCGATGCCGAACAGTTCTATATGGCTGTGCAGCAGCCCAAGAACAGCTGCACCGAGCCGCTTGCCGGTGGCACCGGTGCCGATGGCGTCATTGTCCATGAAAACCCCTTAACGACGGTTCGCCAGCAGGCCGATTAACAGGCCAACGCCGGCGGCGATACCAATGGCATGCCAGGGTTTTTCCTGGACATACTGCTCGGCGCTGCCCAGTGCCTCCTGGCTGCGTTCGCGCAATGATTCCTGGGTGACTTCCAGCGCCTCGCGTGCTTGCGCCAGGCGCTCGTGCATCTGTTCGCGCAGCACTTGCGCCTGGTCACCTGCCAGGTTGGCGGTATCGGCCAGCAGCTTCTCCGTGTCGCGGACCAGTGCCTGGAAGTCAGCCATCAGTACATCTTGTGCATGCTTTGCCGAATTGCTGGCCATGTGTCTCTCCCTGTCGGTTGATGTTGGTACTTCGAGTGACGTGGCTACTGGAAGGTTCAAGTCAGCACACTGGTACAGGCTTTGCTTGGTTTATGCATCGTTGCAGGGCGCCCTCTCAACGCGCTGCGCTGCTTCGGGGCGCGTGCCACCCGCCACGCCTAAACATTAACCCAAATTGCCCAGACTGCCAGATTGGGCTCCCGTCCATTCGTGGCAAGTGCCCATAACCGCCTTGCCAGGCACCGAAGCGGTGCAGGAAGGGGGTCGATTGAGCATTGTTGGTGCCGCCGACAGGTGCTGCTGCTTCATGGATATGACTTCAAGCGCGATTCAGTCTCAGGTAAACGGTTCAAATACGTTGTTCATCCTGGTAGGCGCCATTCTGGTGCTCGCCATGCATGCCGGCTTCGCGTTTCTTGAGGTTGGCACCGTACGCTACAAAAATCAGGTCAACGCCCTGTCCAAGATTTTGAGCGATTTCGCCGTGTCGGCGATCGCCTATTTCTTCGTCGGCTATTGGGTGGCCTACGGGGTTGCGTTTTTCCAGCCTGCCGCAACCCTGGCGGCCGATAATGGCTACGCCTTGGTCAAGTGCTTTTTCCTCCTGACGTTCGCAGCTGCCATACCGGCGATCATCTCTGGCGGGATTGCGGAGCGAGCGCGCTTTGCACCCCAACTGTGCGCCACGGCATTGATCGTGGCACTGGTGTATCCCTTTTTCGAGGGGATAGTGTGGAATGGCAACTTTGGCGTCCAAGCGTGGTTACAGGTGCATGTCGGTGCGCCGTTCCATGATTTTGCTGGCTCGGTGGTGGTACATGCCATGGGCGGCTGGCTGGCGCTGGCTGCGGTTGTGCTACTGGGCCCCAGACGCGGGCGCTACCGTGAAGGGCGATTGGTCGCGTTCGCGCCCTCGAGCATCCCGTTTCTGGCCTTGGGCTCTTGGATACTGATCATCGGCTGGTTCGGCTTCAATGTGATGAGTGCGCAAACCTTGCAGGGCGTCAGCGGCCTGGTCGCTATAAATTCATTAATGGCCATGGTTGGCGGCACGCTGGCCGCGCTGCTGGTGGGTCGCAACGACCCAGGGTTCCTGCACAACGGCCCGCTGGCAGGGCTGGTCGCCATTTGCGCAAGCTCCGACATCATGCATCCCGTGGGCGCGCTGGCTACGGGCCTGGTGGCCGGAGTTCTGTTCGTGTGGGCATTCACCGCCGCGCAGAACCGTTGGAAGATCGATGATGTTCTGGGTGTGTGGCCCCTACATGGGTTGTGTGGGGTATGGGGCGGAGTCGCCTGCGGTATTTTTGGGCAGGTCTGGATGGGGGGGCTGGGTGGGGTCAGCGTTTACAGCCAACTGCTGGGAAGCCTGGCCGGTGCAGCCATGGCGCTGCTGGGTGGCCTGGCCGTCTATGGCGTGATCCGCAAGGTACTTGGCTTGCGGCTCAGTCACGAACAAGAGTTTGAGGGGGCAGATTTGTCCTTGCACCGGATAGGCGCTACGAGCCAGGACTGATACTCAAAAGATGCAGACGTCAGTAGGGCGGCATAGAATAACGGCCTGTGCAACTGAGTGAGGATATGTGCCATGTTGCCTGAATGCCAGCTGTTCGGCACCTTGGGTTGTCATTTGTGCGAGGTGGCTGAGGCCATACTGATGCCTTTTGTCGATCATGGATTGCTCGTCGAACTGGTCGACATTGCCGAAAGCGATGCGCTGTTCGAGCATTATGGCCTTGCAATCCCCGTGCTGAGACGTCGCGACAATGCGGCGGAATTGCTTTGGCCTTTCGATGCCGAACAAGTAGCGGCCTTTTTGAGGCACCCAAACCCCTAGTGGAGATTTGACCCTGCTCCACTGCAGAAACATCAATACGATGATCCGATTCAGGCACTGGGCGCAGCCTGAGTGTCGACTCCGCCTTCTGTTATCGGATCTGAACGTCATGTTGCTCACCCCACATTTCACCCTCAACGAAATGACCGTCTCCCAGGTCGCGGCCCGGAACAGTGTTGATAACACGCCTTCCCAGCCGGTCATCGACAATCTTCGTCTGCTGTGCGAAACCCTTGAACAGGTGCGTGCCCTCTGGAACGCGCCGATCATCATCAGCAGTGGATACCGCAGCGAGCAAGTTAACCGGTTGCTCGGCGGCGCCTCCAACAGCCAGCACATGCAGGGGCTCGCCGCTGACTTCACGGTCGTCGAGCGTTCTCCCAGGGACACGGTGCACCGCATCAGCACAAGCCCGATCGCGTTCGATCAGCTCATACTGGAATACGACCGCTGGGTGCACCTGTCTGTAACCCCTGGCATTCCACGCCGACAGGTGCTCACCCTGCGCAAGGGAGGCGGTTACCTCGCGGGTCTGGTATGAGACGGATTGACGGCAACGGAAGGATGTTCGTATGCTGTACATAAATACAGTATCAGGGTGAGCCCATGCTCAACGTCGAGCAATTGAAGTACAGCGTCAATCGGATGCCCATCGACAGGGTGGCCGACGCTGTCCTGGAGCTGCGGCTTGAAGGCCTGGTCACCGACGACCGTACGCCTTTCGGCAAGGTGCATTTCAACACCTGCTTTGCCGAGGTCGAGGCGCTGTTCCAGCGGGCTGGCTACCACCGTGGGCTGGATGTGGTGGGTTATGAAGGGCTGGTGTATGCGCTGTACGACCCCAGCCGCTGGGAGCCCGTCCAGGTGCTGCGCTGGCTCAAGGCGCGCAGCGAGTCGCTGGCCCAGGCTGGCTGATCGGCGGGGCTTGAAGGATAATACGCCGCCAAGCCAGGTTCCGAGCCCGACGATGACGCCATTCGACCCCGCCCGACTGCAAGCCAGCACGGTATGTCTGCCTCCTGGTCCATGGGCTACGGTGCTCGATTGCTTGTGCGATCACTTCAAGGCCATTGACCGTAGCCAGTGGGTGGACCGTTTTGCTCGGGGACGGGTGCTGGGCGCAGACGGCCAGGCTATTTCGGCCGGTCATCCCTACAAGCGCGGTCTGCGTCTGCACTATTTTCGCGAAGTGCCGAACGAGCGAGTGATTCCCGTGCAGGAAGCGATATTGCATGTGGACGAACACCTGGTGGTAGCTGACAAACCCCATTTTCTGCCGGTCACCCCAGGGGGTGCGTACGTGGAGCAGACCTTGCTGCGCCGTCTCATCCATCGGCTGGACAATCCGCACCTGGTGCCCCTGCACCGCATCGATCGGCACACGGCGGGGCTGGTGCTGTTCTCGGCCAACCCTGAGTCACGCAGCACTTACCAGCGCTTGTTTCCAGAGCGGCGGATCGAAAAACGCTATCAGGCCATTGCCGCAGCGCTTGGGCAGCATACCTTCCCACTGGTGCACCGCAGCCGCCTAGAACACGGGGAGCCGTTCTTTCGCATGCATGAGGTGCAAGGGCCGGCCAACAGTGAGACGCACGCCCGCGTATTGGAAAAGAACGAGGAGCAGTGGCGGTATGAGCTCTCGCCTGTCACGGGCAAGACGCATCAGCTGCGGGTGCACATGGCTGCTTTAGGAGCAGGCATCAGCAACGACCCGTTCTACCCAGCATTGCTTGATGTAGAGGATGACTATCAACGGCCGCTGAAGTTGCTGGCGCAAAGCCTGAGTTTCGATGATCCGTTGACCGGGCAGGCCCGTCGTTTCGAAACCCGTCTGCGGCTTGACTGGTAACGTTGGTCATGCAAAGGGTCGACGATGCCGACCCTCGCGAGTTATCCGATCTAGCGGTTAAAGCGCTCCACCAGTGAATATTGGCTACCGGCCGTGCTGTTGAGGGCCTCACTCAGCACTGCCGAGTGCTGTGCCTGCTCGGCAGTTTGGTCGGCCAGGTCGGCAATGGTGCTGATGTTACGGCTGATCTCGTCGGCCACCGCAGTCTGTTCCTCGGTCGCAGCGGCAATTTGCGTGGCCATGTCGGTGATGTTCGCCACGGCTTCACTGATGCCCACTAGCGCCTCGTCAGCCTGCATGACCCGATCAACACCTTCCTGGGCCTGGCGGTGCCCACTTTCCATGGTCGTCACGGCGTTGCTGGCAGTTTGCTGGAGCTTGGCGATCAGGCCGTGAATCTGCCCGGTCGATTCAGCCGTGCGCTGGGCCAGCTGCCGCACTTCGTCGGCAACCACGGCGAAGCCCCGGCCCATTTCGCCTGCCCGTGCCGCTTCGATGGCGGCGTTCAACGCCAGCAAGTTGGTCTGGTCGGCAATGCCCTTGATGACATCGACCACACCGCCGATCTCGTCGCTGTCCTTGGCCAATTGCGTCACGGTCTGCCCAGTTTCTCCAACTGCGGCTGACAAGCGTTCGATGGCTGCCCGGGTTTCACCGGCAATTTGACGGCCCTGGCCTGTCAAGCGATTGGCCTGCTGGGTCGCATCGGCGGTGCGTTGTACATGGTTGGCCACCTCCTGGGTGGTGGCGGCCATCTGGTTCACTGCGGCAGCGACCTGTTCGGTTTCCACACGCTGGCGCTCTAGGCCTGATGAACTCATATGCGCCAGCTCGTCTGACTGCCGCGCCTGATCGCTCAGGTGCTCGGCGCTGTCCTGCAACCGTGTCAGGCAGGTCTTCATCCGAGCATCCTGGCTGAGCATGGCCATTTCCAGGCGCGCCTGCACGCCACGGCTGTCGGTATACATCTGCGCAATCAGTGGATCGGACGTGGTCTGTTCGGCCAGGCGCAACAAGCGCTTGAGCCCACGTTGTTGCCAGGTCAGGCCGAGCAGGCCCAGGGGGACCGACAACGCTGCCGCCAAGGCAAAACCCCATGAGTGTCCGAGCCAGTTGCCGATGAGGAAGCCTATCTGGCTGATCAGGATGAATGGCAACCAGTCCTGCAACACGGGTAACCAACGATCACGGCGCGGCACAGCAGGCTTGCCTTGGTTGATACGCTGGTACAGGGCCTCGGCCCGGCGAATTTGCTCAGCAGTGGGCTTGACGCGCACCGACTCGAAGCCGACGACCTGATTGTTGTCGAAAATCGGTGTGACGTACGCATTGACCCAGTAGTGGTCACCCGACTTGCAACGGTTTTTGACGATGCCCATCCAGGGCAGCCCCTGCTTGAGGGTCTGCCACATGTGAGCAAACACGGCAGGCGGCACATCAGGATGACGCACCAGGTTGTGCGCTGCGCCCATCAATTCATCGCGGGTGAAGCCACTGATTTCGATGAAGGCATCGTTGCAGTAAGTGATCACGCCTTTGGCATTGGTGGTGGAAATCAACCGCTGCTTGGCAGGGAAAGTCCGTTCTCTCTGGGTAATGGGCTGGTTGTTGCGCATGGCTAGGATGTCCGCAGGGCTTTGGACTGGTATCGGCACGGTGCGCGCTTTATTGAGGGAATATTTCCAGGAATTGACCCATGGCAGTGCATGGCAGATACGGGTGGGCTACTGGCATTTCGCGGTCGGTTCCCACTGCGATTTTCATAGGTACTTTGGTGGAGGGGAGGCTAGCAAGGGCAGATTGGAAGAAGGAGGGTGCCAGCCTGCGCACAGACTGGCACCCGCGCGCGGCCTACGCGGCGATCAACTGACGCAGCACGTAGTGCAGGATTCCACCCGCCTTGAAGTACTCCACTTCATTGAGGGTGTCGATCCGGCAGAGCACGTCGATCTGCTCCTTCGTGCCGTCTTCGCGGAGGATGGTCAGTGCCAGGCTCATGCCCGGCACAATGGCAGCCCCCTCCAGGCCAGTGATATCGATCTGCTCTCTACCCGTCAGGCCGAGTTGTTTACGGTCCTGGCCTGCCTTGAACTGCAACGGCAGCACGCCCATGCCAACCAGATTGGAGCGGTGAATACGCTCGAAGCTTTCGGCCAGCACTGCCTTCACGCCAAGTAAATTCGTGCCCTTGGCAGCCCAGTCGCGGCTGGAGCCTGTGCCGTATTCCTGGCCGGCGATCACCACCAGGGGCGTGCCTTGCTGCTGGTAGCGCATGGCGGCGTCGTAGATCGAGAGTTTCTCGCCGCTTGGCACATGCACGGTATTGCCGCCTTCTTCGCCTGCAAGCATCTCGTTGCGGATGCGAATATTGGCGAACGTACCGCGCATCATGACTTCATGGTTGCCGCGCCGTGACCCGTAGGAATTGAAATCACGAGGCTCCACACCCTTCTCGCGCAGATAGCGACCCGCAGGGCTATCGGCCTTGATATTGCCGGCCGGAGAGATATGGTCCGTTGTGACCGAGTCGCCCAGCAACGCCAGGATGCGGGCGTTGTGGATATCGGTGATCCGAGGCGCCGGTCCTTCGATACCTTCGAAGAAAGGGGGGTGCTGAATATAGGTCGAGTCTTCTTGCCATACATACGTGGCAGCCTCTGGCACTTCGATAGCCTGCCACTGCTCGTCGCCCGCGAACACTTCGGCATATTCCTTGTGGAACATGGCCGTGCTTACCTTGGCCACAGCCTCGGCGACTTCTTGCTGGCTAGGCCATATGTCCTTCAGATAGACCGGCTGCCCGTGCTTGTCGGTGCCCAATGGATCCTGGGTCAGGTCGACTTTCACGCTACCAGCCAGTGCATAAGCCACGACCAGAGGCGGTGAGGCGAGCCAGTTGGTCTTGACCAGTGGATGCACGCGTCCTTCGAAGTTACGGTTGCCGGACAACACCGAGGCGACGGTCAGGTCGGCGCTGCTGATGGCGTTTTCGATAGGCTCGTCCAAGGGGCCTGAGTTGCCGATACAGGTGGTGCAGCCATAACCGACGAGATCAAACCCGAGCTCGTCGAGGTAGGGCGTGAGACCCGCCGCCTCGAAGTATTCGGTGACCACCTTGGACCCCGGTGCCAGCGAGCTTTTCACCCATGGCTTGCGCTGCAAACCTTTCTCGAGGGCTTTCTTGGCCACAAGGCCGGCCGCCATCATCACACTGGGGTTGGAGGTGTTGGTGCAGGAGGTGATAGCCGCAATGACCACGGCGCCGTCGCGCAGGGTGTGGGTCTGGCCTTGGTGACTGTAGTCGGCTTCGCCCGCCTGATCGGCATTGCCCACGGCAACGCCACCCCCGCCCTCGCTCTCAAGCCTGCCGACTTCCTTGGCGGCAGGTTTGGGTTGCAGCTCGACGAACTGTTCGAACGCCTGCTTGACCTGGGCTAGGGCAACCCGGTCTTGCGGACGTTTGGGGCCGGCCAGGCTGGACTCAACCTCATTCATGTCCAGCGCCAGCGTGTCGCTGAAGATGGGCTCCTGCCCAGGCAGGCGCCACAACCCCTGAGCCTTGCAGTAGGCCTCGACCAGTTGCACGGTTGCTTCAGGTCGACCCGACAGGCGCAGGTAATCCAGCGTCACTTGATCGACGGGGAAGAAGCCACAGGTTGCGCCGTACTCCGGAGCCATGTTGGCAATGGTGGCGCGGTCAGCCAAGGGCAGTTCGGCCAGACCGTCGCCATAGAACTCCACGAACTTACCTACCACGCCTTTCTTGCGCAGCATCTGGGTGACCGTCAGCACAAGATCGGTGGCTGTGATGCCTTCGCGCAGCTTGCCCGTGAGCTTGAAGCCGATGACCTGTGGGATCAGCATCGACACAGGCTGGCCAAGCATGGCGGCCTCCGCTTCGATGCCCCCCACGCCCCAGCCCAGCACGCCCAGCCCGTTGATCATGGTGGTGTGGGAGTCGGTGCCGACCAGCGTGTCCGGGAAGGCATAGGTGCGGCCGTCGGCTTCGCGGGTCCACACGGTACGCCCCAGGTATTCGAGGTTCACCTGGTGGCAGATGCCAGTGCCAGGCGGTACCACACGGAAGTTATCGAAGGCACTCTGGCCCCAACGCAGGAACGCATAGCGCTCGCCGTTGCGTTGCATCTCAATGTCGACGTTCTCGCCAAAGGCCTGCGGTGTCCCATATCGATCGACCATCACGGAGTGGTCGATCACCAGGTCCACAGGCGAGAGCGGGTTGATGCGCTGGGGATCGCCGCCAGCCTTGGCCATGGCCGCGCGCATGGCGGCGAGGTCCACCACGGCTGGCACGCCGGTGAAGTCTTGCATCAGTACACGCGCAGGGCGGTACTGGATTTCGCGGTCCGAGCGCTTTTCAACGAGCCACTGGGCCAGTGCCTGCAGGTCTTCGCCGGTAACGGTCTTGCCGTCCTCCCAGCGCAGCAGGTTCTCCAGCAGCACCTTGAGCGACATGGGCAATTGCTGCAGGTCCCCGAGCTGCCGAGCAGCTTTCGGAAGGCTGAAGTAGTGATAGGTCTTGTCACCGACATCGAGCGACGTGAGGGTATTCAGGCTATCGAGCGAGGGCATTGCCAACTCCTTCTGAGCCGGTGCCCCGGCAACGTCTCTAAGGGCTGCCGGTGGCACCGCTGTGTACAGGCCCGCACGGCACGGGTCCGACTGAATGGTCAGGTTAGTCCTGTTTGCCTGACCTGACCCTTTTCTGGACCAGCGGGGCATGTCCCAGGTTCCGATCTTCCTTTATCATCGCCGCCCTGCCGGCGCCTGTGTCGCGCCAGCCGTCGTGGAGTGAGAGATGGAAACCCTGTTCATGCATTGCCGGCCCGGCTTCGAGGGTGAGGTGTGCGCCGAAATCAGTGAACATGCCGCCCGCCTGGGGATTGCCGGCTATGCCAAAGGCAAGCCTGGCAGCGCCAGCGCCGAGTTCGTCTGCAGCGAGCAAGGCGGTGCCGAGCGCTTGATGCAGGCAGTGCGGTTCAACCAGCTGATTTTCCCAAGGCAGTGGGCGCGTGGCGCGTTCATCGAGTTGCCCGAGAGCGATCGTATCAGCGTGTTGTTGGCGTACCTTGCCGACCAGCCGGTGTTCGGCAGCCTGTGGCTGGAGGTGCTCGACAGCAACGAGGGCAAGGAACTGTCGACGTTCTGCCGCAAGTTCGAAGCACCATTGCGCAAGGCGTTGGAAAAGGCCGGTCGCCTGATGGATGACCCGAATCGCCCACGACTGCTGTTGACGTTCATCAGTGGCCGCCGGGTGTTCGTCGGGCAGGCTTTTGCTGACAACAGTGCCTTATGGCCGATGGGCATTCCCCGCTTGAAATTCCCCCGTGAAGCGCCCAGTCGCTCGACCTTGAAGCTGGAGGAGGCCTGGCATCAGTTCATCCCACGCGAGCAGTGGGAGCAGCGGCTGGGCGATGACATGACCGGTGTCGACCTGGGGGCCTCACCGGGTGGGTGGACGTATCAGCTGGTACGGCGGGGCATGTTGGTGACGGCCATCGACAATGGTCCGATGGCCGAGAGCTTGATGGACACGGGGCTTGTCCAGCATTTGATGGCCGATGGCTTTACCTGGCAGCCCAGGCACCCGGTGGATTGGATGGTGTGCGACATCGTCGAGAAACCGGCGCGCACCACGGCCTTGATCGAGACGTGGTTGGGGGAGGGGTTGTGCCGCGAGGCGGTGGTGAACCTGAAGCTGCCGATGAAGCAGCGGTATGCTGAGGTACGGCGGTTGCTCGATCGCATGGAGGCGACATTCAAGGCCCGGAAGGTGAGGGTGCTGATTGCGTGCAAGCAGCTGTATCACGATCGTGAAGAGGTGACGTGTCATTTGCGGCGGGTTGATTTGAAGGGGCGGTGAGGGTCTAACGAGGCCGAGCCAGGCGTGGCCTGTACTGCTTTGCGCTGAATCGGCCGCGATGCTCGAAATCAGGCCAAATCGATCCGTTGCCGTTGCCGTTGCCGTTGCCGTTGCCGTTGCCGTTGCCGTTGCTTTGGCTTTTGCTTCTAAGCGCGCGGTAGCACAG
>NZ_JBICKP010000044.1:0-414 GCF_043104335.1 Pseudomonas sp. WSY_20 | reverse complement strand
GTATGCGTCAAGGTAGTTGTCGTGTTTTGCCTAACCGGCTTGCTGCTGGGCGTCTCGCTCACGATTCAGATACACATGGCCAGGCAGCTTCCAGCTACGGACGCCTCGGGCCCAGCGTTCTGGATTCCCACGCTGAGCCGCCTCGTATACTTGTTCACGCTGCTTCAGCGCAGCAGCATCCTGCCTCCCATGACGCTGCGCAGGAGTGACGTACTTGAGCGCGCTATGGCGGTGTTCGTTGTTGTACCAGGCAGCAAACTCCATGACCCACACCCGAGCCTCGTCCAGTGATCCAAACGGCAGGCCTGGCCAGCGCGAGCAGTACTTGGCCGTGCGGAACAGGGCTTCGGCATAGGCGTTATCGTTACTGACCCGCGGGCGGCTGAATGATGGCAGCACACCCAGATCGCGCAG
>NZ_JBICKP010000043.1:0-500 GCF_043104335.1 Pseudomonas sp. WSY_20 | reverse complement strand
TTCGGGCCGATAACGGCCTGCCGCCAGGCGGGCCGTGCTTTTACCAGGTCGGCCTGATAAATCGGTCTCCGTACAGAATCGCAAATTGATTCATCGCGCTCTTCCAATCATGCGCCGCTGAACCCCAGTTCGCCGTGATTTTTCGTAGTCCAAGCCAGATCAGCTTGGTCGCCGCATCGTCGGTCGGGAAGTGACCACGGGTCTTGATGATCTTGCGTAGCTGAGAGTTGATGCTCTCGATAGCGTTGGTCGTGTAAATCACTTTCCGGATGGCTGGCGGGAAGACGAAGAAGGGAATCACTCGATCCCACGCCCGTCTCCAGGCAGCCACCACTGTTGGATACTGCTTGCCCCAAGGGCCGTTTTCAAAATCGTCCAGCGCCTGCTCAGCTGCCTCAGCGTTGATGGCCTGGTAGATCGGTTTTAGCGCCTTGGCCAACTCACGACGCTTATCCCAGGCCGCATAATCAAGGCTGTTGCGGATCAGATGAACGATGCAG
>NZ_JBICKP010000042.1:0-1729 GCF_043104335.1 Pseudomonas sp. WSY_20 | reverse complement strand
GAGCTGGGCCGCAAGAAGCTGGTCATCGCGGCATCGTTCAAACCGGTACGAAGGGCCGTCACCGCTTCCAGAAGCGGCAGTGCAACGGGCGCAGCTCGCAGATCGAGCAGGCGCAACATGCGTGGAGCGTATCGGCGGAAGCGGTGATAACCGTCGAGCACATGATTGAGCGGATCGTCGGCCATGGTGGCGGTCAGCCTGGTTGCCATTGCAACAAGGGTTTTTAAGCCGTCCCACCCTGACCCACTCGCGATGACATCGCCCAGCGGCTGGCCATCATCCTGTGCATCGACCAGGGCGCCCCCGATCTCGGCGAAGGATTTCAGGGTGTCACGCACCACCCCCGCTTCGTCTGCGACCTTTGCATGGCAAATACGCTCCGAAGCACGGTAGAGACGGCCGACGATCCGGTCGTGGGTTTCGACCACTGCGTCGGCCAACATCGCCTGCCATTCCGAGACGCAAACAGCCAAGATCGCAAGCCGCCTGTCCTCCGGGAGATCGCGCATGCCGTCGGCATAATACCGTTCACCCTGCCTGCGCAGACGAGTCACCCGATGGGCAGGAACGCCGGCAAGCAGATCCTCGGGGAGATCGACGCGTTGCAGATATTCGAGCCGGTCGAGCAGCCGGTTGGCCGACGAAGAGTTCGAGCCAGGCTCGAACTGGCGCAGCCACACAAAACGGGTCACCCGATCATCAGCCGTCTCCTCGAGCAATGCCAGCAACTGTTCTCGGATCGACATAGGCAGCCGACTGGCGATCCTCGTCTCGATGCGTCGCTCGGCATCGACGAGAGCCGCGGCACAAAGCCGCTCGATCGTGGATGTCGCGGGAAGGACAGTGCGGGTGCGTCGGCACTCGGCTACGAAGCGACGGGCGATATCCTCGTTCGACACCGCCATCTCGGCTTCTCGGAACAACCATTCCTTCAGCTCGCTCGCACCACGTCCGGAGAAGGTGCGGAAGCCGTAGAGCCCCCGTAACTCGGCAAGATGCTCGTGCCGTGTTTCCTCGCGGGCAGCATAGTCTACGAGATCGTCGGCACCCAGGCCAAGCTGCGCTCCGATAAATTCGATGACCTCTGCAGGGATCAGTTCGCCTGGAGCCAGCACCCGGCCGGGATAGCGCAGGACACACAATTGCAGGGCGAAGCCGAACCTGTTGTGAGCGCGCCGACGCAGCCTGATATGCCCAAAGTCTTCATCACTCAGCGTATAGTGCTTGAGCAAATCCGTCTGTGAAGTCGGCAAGCGCAACAGCGCGTCTTTCTGCCGATCGGTTAGAGTGACGCGACGCGGCATACATGTTCCTTTTTCAAAATCTGATAGCGTTCAAGACGCTTTGTTTATGAAGCTGGTTGAGATACATTTCCAGAGGTCAATGCAATCGTGGCCGAAGCGCCGCCTCAAACCAACGTTTGTGATACATGCTGATCGGATATGCCCGCGTCTCCAAAGCCGATGGCTCGCAGTCTCTCGACCTGCAGCACGACGCCTTGCGCGCCGCAGGTGTCGAACGGGACAATATCTATGATGATCTTGCTTCCGGCGGTCGTGATGATCGCCCTGGCTTGACTGCCTGCCTCAAGTCATTGCGTGACGGCGATGTGCTGGTGGTCTGGAAGCTCGATCGCCTCGGACGATCGCTTGCCCATCTGGTCAACACGGTGAAGGAGCTGTCAGACCGCAAGATCGGCCTGCGGGTTCTGACTGGAAAGGGCGCTCAG